>CALVIR010000001.1 GCA_944331915.1 uncultured Bacilli bacterium
TGCTTAAAAAAGTGAATCTGTGGATAACACATTTTCACTTTTCTTTATTAAGTTTTATTTTTACCTAAACTCAAATACTAACTGTCAATAACATTTGTTACATTATATGTAGCAATTTGACTACCAACTGTTGGTTTTGACAGATTAAGATCAGAATCTTTTACAACTAATTTCCGGGCATTTTCTTTATTTAACTCATCTCTTGTCGCTAATCTAATTCCTCTTTTACCACCATCAAAATCTTCTTCTAAAGAGGCTAAATAAGTATACGTACTACCCGTTCTAGCTATAACAACATAAGAATTATCAAGATTATAGTTACCACCTTCCGGAGGATCTGAAAATTCTGATAAATCTAAAGCACTCATTAAAACAACAATGCAACTACCATTTGTAGTAGGCAAAGGAATATCTGTGTCACTTCTCACTTTATATTCCGCCAAAGTTATCATTCTCTTAGCATCCTCTACATAAGTATTTTGTTTATTTTTATCAATTGTACTCATGACATTAGGAACTGCTACAATCATAATAATCGCTAAAATTAAGATAGTTGCTAAAAGTTCTATTAATGTAAAACCTCTTTTATTAATATTAACACCTCCTAGTATATTTTAAGTATAACACTTTTCTTAATCTAACAAAACATTTTTTAAATTTTCTTTTTCGGCAAAAGCTGAAGCTGTCAAATTTTTATTAAAAAGAGAATCATAGCGAAAAATAGCAAAACCATCATAATTAGGAAGATTACGACTTATCAAAACCTCTCTTGAAATAATATTGTTATAAAGAATCCACTCATCAGCACCTTCTTTAGCATATGTATCAACATTTCCAGTTTTATAAAAAGCTAAAGCAGGTATTAAATCAATATCATTAGTAATAAGATTATCCCAACTTTTAACTGTTTCTTCAAAAGGTTTAACACTATTTAGAAACCCATAATAAACTTGAGGCATTAAATAATCAATATAACCAGTTTTAGTAGCAAAAAGTCTTGTATCAATATAGTTACTATTATAATTATTTTCCATATTTCCATCAGGACTAATACCAAATAAAATGTCTTTATTGTACTTTTTTATTAAATCATAAGTCTTTTTTATTAAGGAGGTAGTTACACTAAGCCGATAATCTGTTAAAGTTAAATCTGGATTTTCTTCTAAAGCTGCTTTATAATTTACCTCATCAATATTACTACTTTTAGGATAAAAATAATCATCAAAATGAATACCATCTACTTTATAGTTTGTAATTATCTCTTCTATTCCCTCTAATATAAGTTTTTCTGTTTTTTTACTAGCAGGGTTATAGTAAATACCATAATCAGGAATAACTGCAACCGCATTTGTATTTAAAAGCGTATAAGCTGGATTTTTTTCACTTATAGAAGAAATATCAGTTTTGGTGCTAATTCGATAAGGGTTAATCCAGGCATGAAGCTCTAATTTCTCCTGATGCGCTTTCTCAATAAAATATGCTAAAACATCTATAGGCAACTCATCCCCTTCTGTTGCCACAATATTTCTACTGCTTGGATAAATCTTTGACGGATATATCGCATCACTAAAGCTCCTAACTTGGAGTAAAACCATATTAAAACCAAAATCTTTAACAGTATCAACCATATTATCAATAGTCTTCTCAATATTTTCTTTACTTTTACCCTTTAAATAGTTATTAAGTTCAATATAAGAAATAAAAATAGCCCTTCTTTCTTTCATTTTTCCTTCGTTTAAAGTATCTTTACTAATAGGAATAAAAATATATATTAGTAACAAAAAAATAATAATTATTATTAAATAGTATTCTCGTTTCATAATTATAAAATACTATCTAAAGAATAATTATTATGTCGAATTATGAGATACAATCACTATTTTTTATTATAAATAGTTGCTTATCTTTATAAAAAGCATAAAAAACATCATCTAACTTTACTTTCTTAACTTTTAATAATGAATAAAGCCAATTCTCATCTTTCTTTAAATCTTTTAAGGTATCCTTTTGAATCTTACCATCTAAGATAATAGGTAAAGGATAAGGTCCTTTCGTTGAAGCACTCTTCTTAAAAACAGAAAGTTTGCCACTAGTCTCTAAAATAGCATATTCAACCTCTTCAATACTTTTTACCTCTCTAGCTCGTAATTGAGTTAAAAGATCTTCCAAATTATACCGCTGTTTAATCATTTCTTTAAAGTTAACTTTCCCGTTATCAATTATTACCGAAGGATTACCATCTAAAATTGTTCTTAATTTAGGACTTTTTAAAGATACTTTAGCAAGTAGTATTTGAAGGACAACTAAAAGTAGTAAAGGTAACAAAGTAAGAAAGACATTCTCTTTATAGTTTTCAATACTAATAGCAGCAAGTTCAGCAATTAAAACAGAAACAATTAAGTCAATAATTCCTAACTCTCCTACCTCTCTTTTTCCCATAAACCTATAGACTAATACAATAACCCAATAAAAAAGAAAAGTTTTTAGTAAAACTATTAGATAATCCATAATATCACCATTAATAGTATTAACCTTAACTTTTCTTTTATACTACTTAATTACACCTTTAGTTTGTAATAAAGCAATAATCTCTTTATGTATTTCTTCTTTATTTTTTATTTTATCTTCTTTAACACATTCAATCTTATCCCAATTATATAGTCCTGCTAATTCTAAATAAGCTTTAAAGACTTTATTTTCTTCTTTAGTTTTAAAAGGAAAAGATACTTGTTCAAGATAGTTATAAGGCATTTTTAAAAGAATAGTATAATCAGGCTTTGGTAATTTTAAAAGCCAATATTCTAATTTATCTATCCACTGATACATATAAAATCTATCATCACTATTATCATATTTACTACCTTGATGAGCCATATTAGAGCTAGTATAACGGTTAAGAATAACAATATAATCTTGGTCTAAATATTTTTTTATTTTAGTACTGTTATATTTTCTATCAGCAGCTGTATATAGACAAACTAATTCTGGATCTAAGTTTTGATATCCTTCTTTAAACCAACTAGGACTTGTTTTATCTAAAAGACAAGTCTCAAAAATCTTCCCCGTCGGCGTTTCATACATTGGAAAAGAAAATTCAATCGCTTTATAGCCATGATTATTTAAGTAATCTACTAGCATTTTACTTTGCGTTTCTTTACCACTTCCATCAATACCTTCTATAACTATTATTTTTCCCATATTTCCCTCTATATTTCAATATTATTATGACTATCAAACGGTATTAAAATACATTTTCGACTTGCTAAATAATCACACATATGCACAAAATTCTGATATTTAGTATGGGGTTTTTCTAAAACCTCATTACCATTATAATCAACTGTAAAATTACCCATATGTGTTTTTATTGCTTCACTAATAAAAGTAGCATCTTCTAAAGATAATCCCACCTCATTATAATGATCTAAAACAACTTTAGCAGCAATTAAAGGATGATCAAACCGGGTATATTTTTCTTCTTTTACCCCTCTTTTAAAGCCATCATGAAATAGTAAAGCAATTAACATTAAATCCTGTTCAACAGATGTATATTTATTACCAATTGAAGGATCTTGTAAAAGTTCATAACCAATCCTAACTGCCGCTTTTGTATGTCTTAAAAGTCCACCATCACCTAAAGCATAAGCAGGATGATATTTTCCTGTTGAACTAGCAGCTTCATGAAAAAAATAATCTGGTAATAATAAGATTAACTTTTTAAGGCTTTCTTTCAAATTATTGTTTTTTAGATAATTAATTTCGTCATAAAATATTTCTTGTTTATCCATAAAATACCTACTTCCTAATTCATTATATCATGAGAAACATTAGTTTGCAAAGAGTATAGTTTATCTCAAATTAATGCTTATGAAAATCAAATAAGTTAAAGTCATTAAAGTATTACTAAATATACATGATAGAACATTTTTCAAGACTCATGTTATATCTGTTCATTACTGTCCCTTACCTTTTCTATCTCTTCAACCAAAGTATCATAATGCAAACTACCAAAACTTGTAAAAGCAATATTGCCTTTACTATTAATGATATAAGTATTTGGATAAGTTGTAATATAATACTGATTAAATAAATCATTAGAAGCTAATAAAGATGGAAAAGTATAATCATTTTCCTCAATAAAGTCTTTAATTTCTGTCGCTTTATTTCTTGAGGTATTAGCAATAGCAAGAATGACAACATCATCTTGATTATTATTATAATGTTTATAGACCTTTTCAATATTTGGTAATTCATCAAGGCAAGCAAAACAATCAATCGCATAAAAATGTAAAACAATAGTCTTACCTTCATAATCACTTAATGAGTGTTCCTCATTAGATTGATCTTTTAAAGTAAAATCAATAGGTTTAGCAAGTTCTAGTTTTGAGGTTGACGATACCTCCTTATCATCTAAAGAAGATGTAACCTTAGTCATTGAAAAGCCAAGATAAGCCGTATAAGAACCCATAATAATTATTAAAACTGCTCCAACTTTAACAACAACTTGTAAAAATTTTTGTTTTCTTTTAATAAGATTTAAAAGCTTAGTTGTAAATAATCCCAATACTAAAAATGGTAAAAGAAAACCTAAGGCATAAACTAAAACCAATAAATTACCTAAAATAGCACTACTTGCCGTACTAGCCATAATTAAAGTTGATGATAAAGCCGGCCCCACACATGGTGTCCAGGCAAAAGAGAAAAGAAATCCCATTAAGAAAGCTGTTTTCTTAGTCATCTTATTAGGATTAAAATTAAACTTTAACTTTTTCTCCTTATTAAGAAAATCTACTTTAATAATTCCTAATTGGAATAATCCTAACAAAACAATTAGAATTCCCCCAACCTCTAAAAAGATCTTTCTATTATCTTTAAAGAATAAACCTAAACTTGAAAAAGATAAACCCAAGATGAAAAAAGACATAGATATTCCAAAAACAAAAAATAAAGTATAAAGAATTACTACTTTCTTATTATAAGTAATATTACCCTGTTCATCTATTTCTTTACCATTACTTGCTAAATATCCCATATATAAAGGAATTAATGGAATAACACAAGGTGAAAAGAAAGACACTAATCCTTCTACAAACACAACGAAAAGCTGAATAATAAAAGACATATCTGACCTCCCTAATTAAGTTTATACAAATTTAAATAATAACATACCTTGAAGATTATACCGTATAACTTTAAGATTAGTCAATTACATATATCAAAAGATGAAATCTAAATTTATCGGAAAATAAAAAAATTTTATCAACCTTTTTCTTATAGGAATAATCTATGTTCTATTACTAATTGTAATAGAACTAATAAAAACAGCACCATCCGTTTTAGGATAGTGCTGCTACTTTAACAACAAAGACAAGCACTCAAGTAGAGTGTCCTTTTTTATGAGATTATCTCTCACTTACTTATATTATACAATTAATTTGAAATTATGCAACTACCAATATCTACTTGTTAATCCTTTTTTAAAATGTCACCATATCTTTAGTTAAAATGTCACCACTAAGTTTTATAATTTCTTTATAAGCAAATCATTGATAATAGGCAGTAATAACTCGTCATACTTGCTGTAATATCTTATTTTTAAGATATTACGCACTTCAAAAGAGTTTTTACTGGGTCCCTGTTGTCAATGAGGAATTATAAAGAAATTATACTATAAAATCGGTGACATTTTAACTAATGTTTAACACTACCAATATCTACCAAAATATTAAACTAAAAATAAATAAAGGTAATAAGCTATAAAAATACCGATCATTATAAAGCCTTCTTTTTTAGAGATTACCCGCATACTCCTTGAAAAAAAAATAATACTAGCGAGGTTAAGAAAACTGCTAATATATCAATAATATTATAGTTAGTTAAAGGAATATCACCATAAATAAGAATAGGTAAACCTAAAACAATACAAATATTAAAGATGTTAGTACCAATGATATTTCCAATTGCCATATCAAACTCTTTCTTACGAGCACTAGTTACCGTCATAATTAACTCTGGTAAACTAGTTCCAATTACAATAACTGTCATCGTAATAATCTTTTCACTAATATTTAAATTTCTCGCAATAATTTGTGCATTATCAACAATTAAATTACTACTAATAGATATTGCTACTAAAGAAAGAATTAATAAACCAATAATGACAAAGATATTCTGATACTTTGGAACCATTTGTTCCTCTTTATTATTTCCCCGTCGTGCTGACTGAACAATATAAAGCATAAACATCATAAATAAAGCTATTAAAATAAGTGCATCACTTCGAGAAAAAATAATTAGAAGTTAAAGGATTAAATAAACTATCTAACATTAAAACAGCAAAGCTTGTTGTAATAATGAATAATAATGGTAATTCTTTCTTTATCGTCGTATGTTTAATTCGTAAAGGATTTATAATCGCTCCTAATCCAATTATTAAAAACACATTAACAATACAACTCCCAATAACATTAGCAAAAGCCATTGTATCATTATTAGAAGCAATACTACTAAAAGAAATACCAATCTCAGGAGCAGAGGTTCCAAAAGCCACAATTGTAAGAGCAATAAGTATCTTAGGAACCTTACACTTTATCGCTAAAGCTGAAGCGCAATCAACAAGAACTGAGGTTGCTTTAATAATTACAATAAAACCTAAAATAAGAAAAAACAACTCCAAACTATTTACCCCTCCTTTGTACTTAATATAGCTAAAAACGCATCACTTGGTACCTCCACACTACCAATTTGTTTCATTCGTTTTTTACCTTCTTTTTGTTTTTCTAAAAGTTTTTTCTTTCTCGTTATATCTCCACCATAACATTTTGCTAAAACATCTTTTCTTAATGCTTTTATATCAGTCCTAGCTATTACTTTATTACCAACAGAAGCTTGTACTGGTATTTCAAATAATTGTCTTGGAATAACCTCTTTTAATTTATGAACAATCATCTTACCTCGACTATAAGCAAAATCTTTATGAACAATCATACTTAAAGCATCAACCGCTTCACCATTAAGTAAAATATCTAATTTAACTAAATCACTCGCTTCATAACCAGTTAAATCATAGTCAAATGAAGCATAACCTTTCGTAATAGATTTTAACTTATCAAAGAAATCATAAACTATTTCTGCTAAAGGTAATTTATACATAATACATACTCTACTATCATCAAGATAAGACATATTGATGAAGGCTCCTCTTTTATCCTGACACAACTCCATTAAAGGCCCAATATAATCTTTGGGTGTATAAATAGAGGTCTTAACAAAAGGCTCTCTTATTTCTTTTATCTTTACTTTAGGAGGCATCTTATTAGGTGCATCTACTAAGATCATAGTTCCATCCGTTAAAACTACCTCATATATAACTGATGGCGTAGTTGCTACAACCTCGATATTAAATTCTCTTTTTATTCTTTCAATTGTAACCTCCATATGTAAAAGGCCTAAGAAACCCGTTCGAAAACCAAATCCTAAAGCGACAGATGTTTCCGGTTCAAAGACTAAAGCCGCATCATTTAATTTTAGTTTAGCTAAAGCTTCTCTCAACTCTTCAAATTGACTAGTTTCAAGTGGGTATAAACCACAGTAAACAACACTTTTTAGTTTTTTATATCCAGGTAGTGCCTCTACACTATCTTTCGTACTATTTAAAGTAATCGTATCTCCAACATGAACATCACTGATACTCTTAATAGAAGCATAAATATAGCCTACCTCACCTGTTGACAAACTATCTACCTCTATTTCTCTAGGGGTATTTTTTAAAATTGCTAAAACCTCATAACTAGCTTTACTCTCAAGCATATAAATGGTATCACCTTTTTTTAGACTACCATTAAAAACTCTAACCGCTGTTAAAACACCCCTATAAGAATCAAAAATACTATCAAAGATTAAAGCTTGTAAAGGTTTCGTATTATCTCCTTTAGGAGCAGGAATCCTTTCAATAATAGCTTGTAACAATTCTTTAATTCCTATACCTGTTTTTGCACTAGTTAAAATAATATCTTCTTTATCAAATCCTAAATTGAGTAACTCTTCCTCTACTCTAGGTATATCAGCACTAGGTAAATCTATTTTATTAATTACTGGTATAATCGTTAAATTATTATCAAGAGCAAGATAAAGATTAGCTAAAGTTTGTGCCTCTATCCCTTGCGTTGCATCAACCACTAAAATCGCTCCTTCACATGAAGCAAGGGATCTATTAACCTCATATGAAAAATCAACATGACCTGGCGTATCAATTAAGTTTAACAAATAAGTTTTATCATTATATTGATAGTTTATTGATACAGCATTTAATTTAATAGTAATACCCCGTTCTCTTTCAATATCCATGGAATCAAGAAGCTGCTCTTTCATCTCTCTTTTTTCTACCGCTTTAGTCTCTTCTAAAATTCTATCTGCTAACGTACTCTTACCATGATCAATATGCGCTATAATTGAAAAATTACGAATATCTTCTTGCATTTACATCAACTCCAAAAAAATAGTAACATGTGTTACTATCTTAACATATTTTGTTATTTATCGTCTATTATCTTTAGAACGTTTTCTTGTCAATTTTTACATTTTTTAAGATGATACCGCCTCATTTAACATTTCAAAGAAAGCATTCATCCCTTTATTAAAGGTATTTTCAATAAAATAGGAAATATCTAAACCAAGCCTAGCAATCCCATTAGTATAATCTGTTTTATCATCTTTAATATAATCTTTTAAAGTAACATCACGTCCAGCAGCAATATCTTCTTCATATTCTTTTATTTGTTCTTCAGTAAGCATATTCTTTTTATTTTGAGTATACTCATTATAACCATTTAGTTGCATGAAATAAAGGATAGAAAAAAGAAAAATTAAGATTAAGACCACTAGTCTTGCTGCATTAGTTTTGGTCATTTTTAATCACCTCACTTAACACCTCACAAACAACTAACAAAGTCTCATAGATTTCATCAATCGTATTTTCTGGTCCACCTAATTCAATTAAAATAGTTCGATTAGAAAAATCTTGATTATAAACTCCATTTACTCCTGGCCCTTGTTTTTGATAAATACCTTTTGATAGTCCTGGAACTTTTTCATTAATTTTATCAGAAATAAGCGTCGTAAAATCTAAATTTTCTTGATAATTTGGATTTTCTAATCCAATCAAAAATAATACTTTAGCATAGTTTTTATCTTCATAAGTTAGCGTAGTTCTATCTCTAGTAAGAGAATCACGATGAATATCGATAAAGTATTCTAAGGTTGGATTATTAACTTTCGCTTGTTCCATTAACACTCTACTTGCTTGGTAACTACCCGCATAATTTAATCCTAGACTACTCCTAACACTACTAATAGTTGTCTCTTCTATCAAAACCTTAAACCCATCTTTTTCTAATTCTTCCTTTACCACATAATCTGCTAACTTAACCGTCGGCATAACACTATATTCCGCAAATGAGGTCGCTTTATATTCCTCTGTATCATGAGAGTTATATAGATATATAGTTGGATTTACATCTTTATTTTTATTATCTGTTTTAACCGTTTCTACACTATTATCAACGGTATTATTCTCAGTTAACCCTTTATAATTACTATTTAAAAGTGTAAAGGGCTTAGTAAAATCTATATCTATTATCTTCGTCATAATCTTATGAAAGTAACTATAGTTATTATGATGACTAACTAAAAAAGCATTACTATTTTGAGTTAAAAGGGTTAATAACTCTTGATTTTTAACAGGAAGATTAATTTTAGCTAAAACTTTTATGGTTACTATTAAAGATGATAAACATATTAAAAGAATAATAATTACTTTAATTTTAAATTTCTTTAGTTTTTTCGCTTTAAATTTTTTTCCCATAAAGATCACCTTATTATTATTTTAAAGGTTATCTTTCTAAAATTCTGTCGAATTAATTTAACTCTAAACTTTTATTTATTCCTAAAGCAAGTAATTTACTTAACTGTTCAATCACATAATCTATCTCTTTAGGTGTTACTAATAAATTATATCCTAAAGGAGTTAACACCTCACTTATTAAAGATTTAATCTCTTCATCACTAAGGTTACCGATCAATCCCATAACCTCTTTTTTTTCTTCCCGACTTAACGTCTTATCATGATCTTTATAATTACGATTATTTGGTAAAACTAATTTCAAAGCTTTATTATTAACATTCTCTTTTTCATAACTAAAATGTCTAAACATATAATTAATCGTATTACTAACTATCGTTGTCGCATCAACTACAGTCGGTACTCCAATAGCAATAACTGGAATATGTAAAGATGCTTCATTAATAGCAAAGCGATTATTTAAAAGCCCACTCCCAGGAGTAATACCTGTATTAGTTATCTGAATCGTTTTATTAATTCTCTCTAAACTAGAAGCTGCTAAAGCATCAATAACAATTAAGAAATCTGGTTTTGTCTTTTCTATAACTCCTTCAATTATTTCTTTCGTCTCAATTCCCGTTGTCCCCATAACTCCAGGACTAAGTGATGATATTACACGGTATTTCTCATCTAAAGCAAGCCCTACCTCTATTATTTGTCTTGTTATTTTAACGTCTTCAACGGTAAGTGGACCTAAAGCATCAGGAGTAGCCTTTCTGTTACCTAATCCTACAATTAAGCAGGAATAACTATTTTTTATCTCTGTAAGGTTTAACATCTCTTTAAGTTCTCTAATCAAGACATTCAAAACCTCATTAAAGTTTTCTTCATCTGTAACATCATCAAAGTAAATAGTTTTATAAACTCCAGCCTCTTTCTCTATTATTTTTGCATCATCTAATGATAATGTTACAGTTTCTACTTTAATATTATTATAACTTTTAACCTCTTTCTTTATATTATTATTACTATCTATATGTTCACTTATTAAGTCTGTTCTAAGCATGTATTTATTCAAGTCTATCTCATGCATATTAATCACCAGTATTATTATTAACAAGTTTTAAGAAAAATATTTGCAAAAACACTAAATATTTGATAGAATTAGTATGTTTAACAAAAGAGAGGTGAAAAACATGCCAAATATTACAAGTGCTAAAAAAAGAGTACGTAGTAATGCAAGAAAAGCTGATGTTAATACTTTAGTTAGATCAAGTATGAGAACAGCTGTTAAAAATGTTGAAAAAACAGTTACTGCTGGTACTAAAGAAGAAGCTAGCAACAAATTAAATATTGCATTACAAAGAATTGATAAAGCTTGTAACAGTGGACTTGTTCATAAGAACAAAGCTGCTAGATTAAAATCAAGACTTACAAAAGCCGTAAATAGCATGGAATAAGAAAAAGAAATGTGGATAGTGTACACGCACATTTCTTTTTTTATACCAAATACATCATAGTCAAAAAAATCTAATAATTATACTTTATACTTTATACTATATTCTATAATTTTAACAAATAATATTATTGAACAGATAATTCAAATGGATCATTTTTAGTACCAATACCACCTGTTATAATAACATCATCTTTTAAAGTTAAAACTGGTTTAACTTTATGTTTATAGTTTGCTGATTGTGAATTACCTAAAAAGCCAACATAATCTAAATAAACCCAAAGTTCATTAGTTTGATATGGAGTTATAAGCCAAAAACTTTCATTAATGGTATTTTGTCCAGCCATCAATTCCCCAAGTCTCAATAACCCTACATTAAATTTACCTAAATAAGCTTCAGTAGTCATACTTGTATCTTTATACTTGGCTAATAAATAACTTTCATTTACCCCAACTGTTCCAATATAAAGTTCTGTTGGTTGTACCATATTTTTCTGATCAGCTGATAAATAAAGAGTGCTATTTTTATAAAAAGTATTATTCAAAAAATCATGAATAGTATTGGAAATTCCATATGCATTAAAATAAAATTCAGAAGAATCACCGAACTCCATAAGTAAATCAGTGCCATTATTAATAAGAGGAACATCAGTAGTTATTTTTGTACCGCCATTTTCATGACTTACAATGCGATATAGGTTATTTTCTCCAATACCAAAACGAATATATTCACCGCTAAATCTTGTATTAAGTAATGTACCTGATAAATTAGTGTCATTATCACCTTCAAGTCGATACGGATCATCATTTGTACCAGTGCCTGAACTTATAGTAATGGTGGGTTTTAAATTTATTGCTGGTCTTACTCCCATTGCATAAACATCATTACCTACAGAAACATTTAAAGCTACTGAAGACACCCCAGCATTGGTGAGACCATTTTCACTTAAAATCCAGGAATATAAACCATTATTTAAATAACATGCAGAACTATATTTACCACCACATCCTTTTGTATACTCATACGCTGTTAATAAACCTACTGGATTTACACTAACAGAATCAGGATATGGTACAACACCTGTTTGTCTTTTAGAAAGCCACTCACTATCCATTTTAAGAAATTTTTCAGGTGAACGAAGATTAGCAAGAAAACCTGATTCTGTAGTATCATTTAACCACATTTCAATATAACTTCCAACAAATGTACCATCACCATTTTGATTATAACTAAGAGTTGAAATATTATTCTGACTTACTAGCTTTACACTATTATCACTAGTATCTATTGATACTGCTCTCCATAATTTACCACTATACCAAATATAGTTATTTGGATCTGTTCCTGTTATAAACGTCTGATCTTTATCACTTGTATCTATCGCTCCATTTTCTCCTACTCCTGCTAATAATACTTCAGCTACTGTAGGATCACTTATTTCTTCAAATAAATGCCCATTACTAGGTAAAGTTAAATCATTATAATCTAGACCTACTTGTACTCCTAAGGTAATAGTTATATTACTAGCAGAATTATTAGTCACCTTTATCTTATAAACATTACTAGCTCCAACACTACCGTCTGCTTCCAAATTAACTCCTGTTGCTAGAGGTGGTATACTTAATCCATCTCCTGTTACATATCCAGCACTTACTCCATCAGGTAACGCTCCAACATAATAGAAATTAAATCTTGCTATTCTACTATTAGGATTACTTAAAGTAACTGTAAACTCTTTAGTCTCTCCACTATTAACACTAAGCGTATTTCCAACAGCTCCATCAATACTTAAATCATATGATAGTGTTCCCGTTACAATACTAATAGCATTACTCTTTTCTTTATTAACTGTAAACATCGCATAAGAAAAATATCCACCTACTATCAGTAATGTTAATATAATCACTACTAACATATAAATCTTACTAAATTTTGTTTCTAACAGCATTTTTTTCATTTTCTACTCCTTTTGAATATAGATATTTTTGACATTAATTATATTATACCCCGTTTTTTATGTTCTATACATCCAGTTATATAACCAGTTTACAAAGCACACTAAAAAGAACAGAATCCTTCTATCCTGTTCTTATTCTATAATTAAAGAAAGTACTTATTTGTTTAAAACTACCCCCCCCCAGTTAACAAATTGTGAACTAGATATTCTTGACATTTTCATACCCTCTTCCTATAGATTGACGAATTAATTTACTCTAGAAATTTAAATAAGTCTATCTACTATTCTTTTCTTACCTTGATATCTTTTAGCTAATTATACATTATAAATAACTAAGTCAGCAATAGAAAATATTAAACTAGACAAAGTTTTTACACTTATCTAGTTAACATGATACTAAACATCTTTAGTTTTAAAAGCTTTAAAGAATTTAGACCAAACCTTTTCATTTGAATAGTTTAATATACCTACTTTATATACTTTTAAACCATATTTTAAAATTATATAGATGAAAATAATTAGAATGACTATTGATATTATAATATCAATAATACTTATTTGTCCCATAATATAAAGACTTGGACTAACAAAGGAAGAAAGAAATGGAACATAAGATAAAATTCTAATTAAGGTTGAACCTTCAAACATTCCTGCCATCATGGCAAGATAATAACCTGCTAAAGAAATAAGCATGATTGGTGTTTGTAATTGACTAAAGTCTTCCATATTTACAGTCATAGAAGCTAAAATACCTGCAACAACAGCATAAGCTATGAAAGATAAAACAATTAAAACTAGTGTTAACGGAATAACATAGATTAATTTATCTAAGAAGCCACTTGCTACTAAACTATCAAAAATAGAGGTAAATTCACTTGGCATTGCTAAACCACTACTTAACATATTAGTACTTAATAAAAAGCCAACTACTGCATAAACAATAAGTAATACTCCTTGAATAATAACAAAAATATTACTAGCTAAAACTTTAGATAGAAGATGCATCTTTGGTGAAACATTAGAGATAATTATTTCCATACTCCTAGTTGTCTTCTCTTCACATATTTCTCCACCTACCATTTGTACTAAGAAAATCGTCAACATGAAGAAAGGTAAAATAATTGTTGGAAAAACACTACTCATAATAAGATTCATATTTTCATCAACATCAGTTTCTTCATTAAGAACAACTCTATTAATAGTTATGGGACTAGAAATACTATTTAAAATATCATAATCGATATTATTAACAGCCATACCTATTGTTGTTTTCGTACTATTTAAAGCTTGTGATAATAATTGATAAGTTAAGTTATCAATCTTATCATTACTTATAATACTAGCTTTTAAGTACTCATCATCACTATTTTCTAAAGCGATAATAATATCATCATCTTTAATATCTTCTTGCTCTTCCTCAACTGTTTTATCACTTTCTAAAATCTTAAATCTCTCTTCATCTTCAGTATTAGAAGCTTCTAAATTTTCTTTTAATAATGATGAAGCATTAGTATTATTATCTACTATTATAATATTAGTTCTACTATCGAAATCTCCTCCAAAGAAAGTAATAACTGAATTAATATTTAAAAGTAAAATGATAACAATAGCTAAGATAACATTAGTAATAATAAACCATTTAGATTTTATTTTTTTATTTAAACTTACTTTTGTTAAATACCAAAATTTCTTATTCATGGATACCACCTACTTTCGCAATAAAGATCTCATTCAAACTAGGCTCTACTAAATCATACTTAGTTATATTTTTATTCTTAACAAGATTAAACACTTTCGGTGCTACCTCTTTACTTTCTATTTTTACCTCAAGCTCTCCTCTTACTTTATTAACACTAATAACTCCTTTTATCTTCTTAATCTCATCTATTGGTAACTCTTCTCCTCGTAACATAATATTCTTAATACCATAGTCTTCTTTAATTTGTTTTAAAGAACCACTAACAACCGGAGTTCCTTTAACAAGGATAATTAATTTCTCACAAAAGTCTTCAATATGTTCCATCTGATGAGATGAAAAGATAATAGAACATCCTTCTTTTTGCAACTCATAAATTGCATCTTTCATCATTTTAACATTAATAGGATCAAGGCCTGTAAAAGGTTCATCAAGGATTAAGAGTTTAGGACGATTAATTACTGCTGATATAAACTGAATCTTCTGCTGGTTACCTTTAGATAATTCTTTAATCTTCCTATTTTTATAGCTTTTGATATTAAAATGCTCTAACCATTTATCTAATTCTTTTTCAATTTTATTTTCATCAAGTCCTTTTAAGACTCCATAAAACTTTATCTGCTCTAAAACCGTTAATTTAGTAAGCAAACTTCGCTCTTCTGTTACAAAGCCAATTTTATCAGTCTCATTATAATCTATTTTTTTACCATCTAATAAGACTGTCCCTTCATTCGCTTCAATTAACCCCATAATAATTCTAAAAGTTGTTGTTTTCCCTGCTCCATTTTCACCTAATAAGCCAAAGATTTCTCCATCTTTAACCGTAAAAGATAGATTATTAACCGCTTTATTTTTTCCATAATATTTTGTTATATTTTTAATCTCAAGCATCTTATTTTCTCTCCTTCAAATCTTTAATTTTTGTTATTTTATTTTTATCAACTAAATAAGCTTTAGAAGCCAAATCTATAAGTGGTTGATCACTATAACTATCAGTATATACCTCTAATACTTTAATATCTATATATTTTTCTTTTAAATAAGTAACTTTCACCTCACCTTTGCAGTTAGCTTTAGTAAATTTACCATTTTTCTTATTAACATCACTAGCAATTAAATCTTTAACTTTTAACTCTTTAGTAATAGGTTTTAATAAAAAATAAGGTGAAGCGGAAATAATAATATCATTACGATGATCTTTTTCTAAATAAAACTGTTTTACCTTTTTCTTATTAACTTGCCAAAACTCCTTAACAACTTTATCTATATCTTTAAAAGCTTTTAAAAAGGAAAAGAAGACCTCTTTTACATAAGTTTTATTCTTTATCTTTAGAAAATAAAGAAAATAAGCCCCTATTACTTTTACGATATTAAAGATAAGATACTTTTTTCTTTTAACACAGAAAAAATAAAAGTCTAAAGATGAATCTCCATCATAGATTGTTTTATCAAAATCATAAATATTACATTTCATAACTGCTCCTAATAATATTTAATAGCAAAGTTAAAGATATTAATTACCTCTTTCATATTAAATACAAACACTCCTATAATTAATATAACCATTAATGCTACAAACACTTTCCTATTTTTAAATATTTTTTTAAGTAATAAGTAATATAAAGCTAAGTAAGCGAAAGAGAAATATAAACTATAGAGAATTAAACCATTCTCGGTTGTTCCCCAACCTACTATTAGTAATAAAAGGATTGAAAAGATAACCCAAAGAAATGAGAATTTAGCAAAGTTATTTTTGCGATTTAGAATAAAGCTAACCACAACTGCTATTAATAAGATGATACCAATAATACTAAAGGTAGTTACCTCCTGTAATTGATAAGTAGGAAAACCCTCAATCATTACTAAATGTCCTTTAGGAGCCAAAAGCGTCGTTTGAACAAAGTTTAAGAATTGATAAAGTTTATCCGTAAATGAGAGCTTTAAAGCAAAACTAGAGGTAAGTTCCCCAAATCTTGTTACAAATAAAAGTAACTGTGGTAGTTGTCCACTTATAACAAATATAGATATAAAAGCTAAGAAACATTTAAAGACATCACTAAGCCATTTCTTTAAGGTTTTACCTTTACTAATTAAAGGAAAAATAATTCCTGATGTTAACATCGTTCCCACCGCTCCAATATATGGATAGTTAATTTTATCTTTTGTTGTAAAATAATAGTAAAGAGCTAAAATTAAGTAAAATAACCCAATAACATACTGTTCTAAGATTATACTAAAAATCAAGGTAGGAAAACTAACACTAAATAATAAATAGAAATACTTTTTATCTTTTTCTTGAACATGTAACATTCTTGCTATTAAAATAACTGTAACCACAAGTAAAATAAACTGGATAAAACACATCATTGTTGGATAAGCAAAACCAGTTGGTAAAAAGAATAGTAATTCTCCTAAAATTTTAGCTGCAACAGAAAAAGGAATCGCAAAAACACCAAATAACGGTTGTCTTATATCATTCTCCGCAAAACTTACATTAAAGTAAGTATCTTCATAAACTAAAGAACCAGAATCAGTCGTATATAAGACATCATATATCTTCAAATTACCTTCATGATACGGAATAGAAAACGCCGTTGTAACCGTATTAGCATAAAAAGCAATGATAAAGCCTAAAATACTAATAACTACTAAATATCGCTTTTCTATTTTTGATAATCCTAAAATAAATTTCTTAATCTTAGGGATAACTTTATCAATAAATAGATAAATAAAACAAGTTAAAGCCGGTATTGCTAACAAAGCTACAAGTTTATATAGCCCATCTTCTAAATAAATACCAAAAATATCATTAATTTTCGCTCCTAAACTATTAATCGCTAAATTATTTATCTTACTAAATAACCCTAACATATATAAACTAATCGCTAGGGATGCTAACAACTTTTTACTATTTATCTTCCTAAACTGGCTAGAAAACTTACGCACTAAAATAAAGGCAATTATTAAAGAAATAAAAGCCCCAATACAAACAAATAAAGTCTCATATCTATTTGACAATAATAAAGTTAAAAAAGGACATGACAAAGCAAGAATAATCCTCATTATAATACTTAACTTATTTTTCATAACATCACCTATAAAACATATAAAATCATTATTAAAAATAAAACATAAACTAAACCTAAAGCCATTATAGCTTTATCATGAACAATAACCTCAACCGGATCACCATCACTTTCTCCTTCAATATCCATACTATATTTCATACAGATAATTATCACTAAAGGAACAGTCCAAATAAGCAAATTATTACTTTTAGAAACAATAGATAAATCTGTTGTCCATAAAGAATAGAAAATAATAGTCATCGTTAAAAACATATACATATTTTTATCTAAAAAGTCTTTACTATAATACTTTAAAACATTTCTAGTTTTACTACCATTTTTAACAATTTCATTTCTTCTTTTTCCTAATCCTAAATAGAAAGAAATAGCAATCACAGTTAAATATAACCAATTAGAAACTGTAATTGCAAGAAGAGAGGCTCCAAATAAGACTCTAATAACAAAACCAGAAACTAAAATAACAATATCAACCAAGGGAACATTTTTTAATCCTAAACTATAAAGTAAATTTAAAAGAAAATAAAGTCCTAAATAACCTATTGATAAAAGACTAAAATTAAGAATGATAACTAATAAAGCAACAATAATTAAGAGGCAAACCATAAAGATAAGTGCATTCCTAACACTGATTTTTCCTGCTGCAATCGGTCGTTTACACTTGGTTTTATGCTTCTTATCTTTTTCTTTATCTTTAATATCATTAATTATATAAATAGAACTAGCAACCAGTGAAAAACAAAGAACACCCCCTAATGTTATTAATAAATTAGAAAGTGAGAAAAATTTACCACTAAAAAGCAGTGGTAAAAAAATAAGAAAGTTTTTAATATAATGCTTTGGTCGCATTAATTTTAAATATTCCATACTAATTGCCTTTCTCTTTTTTTGTTCTAATTAAAATTAATTCAAATAACTGCCGATGTTTTTTCACTAATACCTCAAGAATAATTCCACAAACAAATAGTAAAATGGCAATAATTAACATAAAACCAGCAAAGATTAAAGTCGGAATTCTTGGAACTAAACCTGTTTCAAAATATTCAACAAAGACAGGAATACCAAAAATTAAAGAAATTATTAAAAAGATTAAACTAACTAAAGAAAAGAATAAAGTTGGTTTATATTCCTTAAATAATCTAGCAATAGTCTTTAAGACTTTAAAGCCATCACTATAAGTATTTAACTTTGATACGCTTCCCTTTGGTCGATCTCGATAAGAAACTGGTATTTCTTTTAATAAGAAATTTTTATCAAGCGCATGAATCGTCATTTCTGTTTCTATTTCAAACCCTTTAGATAAAACTGGAAATGTCTTAACAAATTCATAACTAAAAGCCCTATATCCTGTCATAATATCTCTAATATTACTGTGAAATAAGGTATTAATTAATCCTCTTACTAATTTATTACCAAAGTTATGAAATGGTCTTTTATTTTCTGTAAAATATGTTGATGATAATCTATCCCCTATTACCATATCAGCTTTACCTTCTAAAACAAGATTACACATTTCTTTCGCATTCTCTTTAGGATATGTATCATCACCATCAATCATCAAATAACAATCAGCATCAATGTCCTTAAACATTGTTCTAATCACGTTACCTTTACCTTGCCGATATTCATATTTAACAATTGCCCCCGCCTTTTTAGCAATTTTATCAGTCCCATCTGTAGAATTGTTATCATAAACATAAATATCTGCCTCTGGTAAAACCTCTTTATAGTCTTTAACTACCTTCGCAATTGTTTTACTTTCATTATAGCAGGGAATTAAAACTGCAATTTTCTTATCTTTACTCATTTCTACACCTCTTCCTTAACATCTATTTTAACAAAATGAATACTATTTATAAAGTCATAATATTTTTCTCTTATCTTAGCTGCTATTTTTAAATTGTAAATTACTCTAAACAATACTTGTCTTAACCATTCTATTATTAAACAAGTAATATAGATAAATAAGGCAATTACAATAACATAAATTATAAATCTATATGAATATATTGGCCCATTATTTATTTTTAAAGCTTCATATAGTAAAGCTCTAGCAAAATTATTATCATGGATTAAGTAAACTCCAATCGTAAGAAGAGATAATCTATTAATTAGTTTGCTTTTAATTGATAAAGTTCCAAAGAAAGCGAAATAGGCAATCGTTTGAATAACTACTAATGGATTATTATAAAGAATAGCAATACTTGTAATATAAGAACTTAACTCATCAATGATAGAATTAATACCAGTCAAAGAAGAAGCATATTTATAAAATACATAGTTTAAGGTAAGAGCTAAGAAAAAGACAAAGATTAAAACTACTTGATACATTCTCTTAGACATAACTTTAAATATATAACTTTTATCTAATGGATACCTTCTTAAATAAGCTCCAATTAAGTACATATAAATAAATTGATATAAAGAGAAACCATTATTCTCAAAGAATTGTCTTCCTGTTATAACCGGAATAATAGAAAAGATTATAAACATCACTAACAAAAGTTTTTGAAAGCTTTTCTTATCAAAGTTCTTTAACCCTCTATTTATAAAAGGACTTAAACAGTATAATAAGATATAACATTTAATAAACCAATATTCATTTATGTTTATAGGAAATACTTCTTTAAAGATTGTAACTTTATCTAAAGTAATAATACCTAAAACAAGTAATATCACCATAATAACAATTCGATAAAATAAGCTGGCATTAATAATTGACCACAATTTTGATTGTTTAAAATTACTTGTTGACTGATAATAACCAGATAGTAAGACAAACGAATTAACATGAACTAAAGTAAAGAATTCTAAAACCTCTAAAATTATCTTTGCTCCTTCATTATAACAGTTTTGTAAAACTAATCCATGATAAATAACATGATACAAGATAATTAAAAACATTGATGTAATACGCATTAATTCATAGTTAGAGTTTCTCATCTTTACTTTATCCATATTCCGTATCCCCCATATCCATACCTTATAAGAATGATATAATATTTTTTGCTATTTGTAAAGTATTGTAAACAATTATTTAGATTTAACAATATAACTAGCCAATAGTAAAAGTGGTAAACATGCAAAAGCACTATAAATATATCTAAATTCGGCAAAGACAGGTGTTGCAACCATCATCGTTAACCAAATACCAATAACTGGAACAAAGACATAAAGTGATCTATAATTTTTACGTTTAATCGCTACCATAAAGGCAATAAAGATTAACCAAATGCCTAAACCAATACTCCAAGAAAAGTTAAGAATAGGAATTTCTTTAGTTGTTAAATGATTAGTTACCTCTTTAACTTTAGCAGGTAATAAACTACTATCTATCAAACCAAGATCATTTTTATCTATTTTAGTTACTACTGTCCAATAATCAATAGTTGGATACCAATAACCTAAAGTAGATATTAAATAAGCTTCACTAGCTACACTAAAATGTTTAAAACATAAACTTGCCCATAATTTTAAATATGTAAGTTTATTCTCTTCAAAAACCTCTTTATTATATTCATCATTAAATTTAATACTATCAACAATCTCTGGATTATAAGAATTCCTCAAAGTCTCTAAAGGTATTAATTCATTAATAAGCTCTTCCTCTTCTTCTGTAAACTCTACTCCTTTATAAGCCATTCTACCTAACTGCTGTAAAGGAATCGCTAAATACTCCGTAGAACTAGAACTTTTAACATTAAAATAACTGTAAATTGGTCCTTTAACACCAAAATAAACTACAAAAACAATTAAAAGCATCAAACCAATCGTCTTTATCTGCTTTCTAAAGACTATTAAAGTAATAATTGCCAAAATAATATACATATAAATAGCATTATTTCTAAAGAAGACGGTTAAAATAGAAATTATAATAAAAGTATAAGAATTTCTAAACGTAATCGTTTTCTTTTCTAAAAGTTTAACTAATTCCATCGTTAATAATAAAACTAAACCACAAAATATAACATCTTTCCAATTAGAGATACTATAAAAAGCATGAACTGGTAAAATGGCAAAATATAAAAGAACAAAAAGTAAAATATATTTATTTACTCCTCTTTTATAAAGGAATGATATAAACTTACCAAAGATTAAAGACATAATAATCATCTGGGTAAGAGTAATTAATGAACAAGCGATAACAGTATTATCAAATAAAGCCATTCCTAATTTATAAGGAATTGTCATAAATAACAAATGAATAACTGTATGATGATCACTAATTGTACTAAAATTACTAGCAATCATATTTAACTCAGAAATAGAATCATTTGTAAATAATCCTGGATAATAAATTAAAAAGTATGGTAAGAAACATAAGAAGATAATTAAACTTGCTCCTAAGAAGACATTAATTTTTCTTTTAAAAGTAAACTTTTTAATAACTTTCGCTTCACATACTACTGGTAAAACATTAATTAGTAACAGGTAAAAAATTGCGGTATAGCCACTAATATAAATAAGGGACTTTAATTTAAATAATTCTCTAAAGACACTATAAGTATCATTATATCTAAAGCTATAACAAATCATACCTAATAGATATATAAGAGCAAGAAAAACAGAAAGTAAAAAGGTAAAACGGCCATACTTTTTATTAAATAAATCACTTTTATAAGCTGCAATAACAAAGATAACAAACACTACTAATAGTAAGACATTAAAGTTAGCGATATAATCTTGATAGATTAAAGTTACATAACTTAATACTCCCATTAATATAGATATGATGATTTTTTTATTATTTTTTATTAGTTCTTTCATCTTTATTCATTCCCAAAACTTTTCTAATATTTTCAACATATCTATATCTCTTAGAATTATATATAGCCGTTAAGTTATCTTTTAATTCTTTCGCTTCATGTTTATATTTATCACAAAGTATATTTGTCTTTTCATATTCCTCTTTATAGTAATTACGTTGATATTGTAATTCTTCTACTGTAAAGTACAAACTTTCCGCTTGTCTTTTTAAGTCTTTAACTTTATCTTCTTTATATTTCTCAAACTCTATATCTTTAACTTTTAAAGATTCAGCATTATTAACAAAGTCCTGACATTTTTTAATTAAGTCTTCTCGATATTTTAAGTAATGAGTAGGATTACTTAATGGTTTATCTATATATTCTAGTAATTTAGAGTCTTTCAAGCATTCACTTTTCGTAATAGAGTTACACATTTTAGAATACAAATTCATTCTATTAACAACATCTTGATTATTATCATCATAGATTAAAAGAACAGGCTCTTCTATAGCAAGACAAGGTAGGCATGAATGTAATCTGCTTGTAATAACACATCTAGCTTGTTGATATTTTCTAAGAAGTTTATGTACATTTTCCAGTCTCTCTTCTAAACTAAGCTTAGAGTTTTTCTTGCCATCAAGATCATGACAAATCTCTACTACTTTTAAATTAGTATGTTCTTTTATTCTCTTTACAATTTTCTCATCCAAATCAACGACACAAATATAATTTTGTTTTTTAACATTCTCTTCTTTAGGAATTGTTAAAGTCATACAACCAGAAAAATAATTTTTAACCTCATCTTCATCTAAATATTTTTTTACAAGATCATCTCTCAATCCAATTGGTTCATATTTTTTTAACCAAGAAGTTGCTAAACCTTTTAGATAAGTTGGTCCATTAATCTCCGTATTCCGAAAATGCATAGAAACAGGTAAAGGATTAATATAAGGTGAAGGTGGAAAACAAGATCTATTACTTAACCACCAACCATTCATAATACAGTTAACAGTTTCTTTATCATCTGAAACAAAAGAATCTACCTCTTCTCTATCTATAATGTAATCAATATGAGGTAAAAAACGACTAGCCGCATAACTTTGGACATCATCACCAATATTATCTGTATTTTTAAAAACAATCAAGCCAAATTTAGGTTCATTCTTCTTCATCTTCATTCTCCTTAATCACCATAATAAATAATAGGTGGTGTTAACTTATGATAATTATCACTCTTCCTAGCCTTCTTAATAAATTTAACTAAATCCCCTTTTTCAAAAGCTTTATTACGTTTTATAATATAATTTTTTAAATCTTGATCATGTAAAGACTCTATTCTTTGTTTATAAAGATCATTATTAAAAATATCAAGAACTATATCTTTTAAGTTTTTATAAATATAATTAACATATTCATCAATAAATTCATCACTAACTGTATATAGTTGATTGATAATATAATCTTCAATTCGCCAAGAATATGTATAATATTTAAATTTATCTTTTGAAACATTTAAATAGTCTTCATATTTTTCTAATCTCTCACTCACTTTTTTCAAGATATCAATCATACTAAAACCAGGTTTAGTTCTATTAATAGAATTACTTCTAATATAGTATTCGTAATAAGGCTTATTAATATACTTAATAGTTTCTGCTTTTAACATAATAAATGGATTTGTACTTAAGTCTTCAAATTTATCTTCTATATAAGTAATAGCTAAATCTTGATATAAAGATTTTTTAATAATCTTATTACAAGTTGAAGGCATAATCGTTGTATATAACAGTCCTTCATAACGGTTTATATCATTGAAGACATAATCTATTGCTGCTGTTTCATATTTATTATCATCAGTTACTGTTAACCAATCACACATAACTATATCAACATCTTTTTCTAAATAAGGTAAAGCCTTAGTAAAGAAATCTATATTAATCGTATCATCTGAATCAATTGACGCAATATATTTACCCTTCGCTTCTTTTAAACCTACATTTCTAACATTACCGAGCCCATGATTTTCTTGTTTAATATATCTAATCAAGTCTTTATATTTTTCAAGGTATTCTAAAATAATTTTTTCACTATTATCAGTAGAACCATCATTAATAACGAGTATTTCCATATCTTTAACAGAAGCATTAATAATAGAGTCAAGCGACTTAGCTAAATATTTTTCAGTATTATAAACAGGTACAACTACTGTCATTAGTAATTCATCTTTATTATCGCTTTTTTTAGTTTCTTCTCTAAGTCCTAAAAACTCTTCTACACTCTCTTTACTTTTCTTAACATAATCTTTTCTAAACTTTAAATACTCTTTAAGTATTTTATCTCTATTTTTAAGGGCTTCTTTTATTTTCAAAGCAATATAATCAATACTATCATCACTTTTAACTACTAGCATCTCTTTTAAGCACTTATAATCATCTAGTATTTCCATATTTCCAATAAGACAAGGAATACCTTTATCCATACTTTTAAGGAAAACAGTCTTATTATTAGCAGCAAAGTTAATATAAAGATTTATTTTATTATCATATAAATCATTACTATTACTAACTGTTTCATAGTTAACATTAAAAGTTCTTAAGAATTTTTTTGTTGTCTTTGAAGGATTATATATTTTAGCTTTAATTTCATCATCTAGTAATTTTATGGCGCTAAGTTCATTATAAAAACTATGCTTCGGATCTTCTTGATTATTTAATAGTCCAACAGTCTTCTCTTCTACCTCTAATTTAGCATTTTCTTCTTTTTCTACATCAAGAAGAAGGTATTTAACCTTATCTTTTTTCTTTAAAGTCTCATACAAACCTCTATCTAATAAACCAATAGTTCCTTCATATTTCTTAGCTAACTCTCTAATCTGTAAAAAAATATCATAAATAAATCTATCAGTCAAAGATCCAAGTGACTTAGTAAAAATAAAGTCCATCTCCGGTTCTTTTTGCAAGCTATCAATAAGTTGAACATATTCTACTTGATAATCAACAAAAATTAATTTCTTAAAGTTATTTCTATTAATGAACTCCCTCATGAAATCTACATCATCTAAGTTATTATTCATGAGTATAACATTTTTAAAAGTATAGTTAAATGCCTCCAACAACTCCTTACTCATAAAAGGAACTATAACTAAATATTTTTTATTATATATTAAATCTAAACTCTTCTCTATCATACATTCACCTACATTCTAAGAAAGTCATCTATATCTTTTTTCGCTTGTTCTAAATTATCTTTAGAAAACTTTTTATATAATTTAAGCACCTCATCTTGAAAAGCAAGAGATTTATCAATCTTCTCTTTTATCTCAAGAGGATTCTCTTCATTATTAACAACTAAATACTCTTCTAATGGTCCATCTTTAAAGTAATGATGATTATTACCAGTAATACAAGGAACACCCATTTCTAAGCTTTCTAATGGTAACATAGGAGCACATTCTGAAAAAGTAACATACAAGTTAATATCGTTTAAAGACATTCTTTCTATTAACTCTTCTCTTTTTAAGGAATTATTAACTCCCTCTATTTTTACTCCTACAATATTGGCAAACTCTATCGCTTCCTCATTTAAAGGTACCATATCAATAACAGCATTATCAATCAAGGAAGCTGCTGCAATTTGGGTAAACATATTCTTCCGCCAATCATCACACTTTGCCGCATATAAACCAATTCTAATTTCTTTACTATTTTTCTTCTTCAATGGTTTAATCTCTGTAGTAACTTTATTAGTAATAAATTTAGCTTTATAACCTTCTTTTAAATAAAAGTTTAACAAACTCTCTTTACAAGTTGCCATAACACTAATAATTCCTTTTTTATGAAGATTAATTATCTCTAAATTACGTTCAAAACCATATGAATCTAATATTTGTGAATGACTTCCATGCCAATAAGTTTTTAATTTTAAACTAGGATCTTCTTCTTTTAAATATTTAGCTAAATCTTTATACCCTTTAGCAAAAGAACTAAAAACTACTTGTTTAATACTCGTATTAGTAATCGCATCCCCTATTCTCTTAATATCTTGTTTACGATATATTTCTCCACAATCTACTGTATTTTCAAACAATTCTTTAGTTGCACTCGTAACTCCTAACCAATCTTTATTATGGAAAACAATATAAGGAGCATTTTTCGCCGCTAAAACATTTATTGCTTTAATAGTATTATCAATTCTCTCTAAATATTTATCATCTATTAACAATTTCTTTCTTTTATTATTTCTATATATAACAACCGGAAACAAAACTACTTTCGCACCTTTTCTTATTATATCTTTAGTTTTTCTATAGTAATGAAGAATAGCAAAAGTCTTCTTACGTCCTATCTTTCTTACCATATTAGTTTCAATTCTCTCTTTTAAAGGAATCCAACTAGCATCATAATAGTGAATCATACATGTATTATCTGTAAAGATATTATTAGTCCTATCATATGAATATGGATAGAAATAATCTCTTGGATAAATATATATTCCATCTCCTAAGATTTGAATTTCTTTACTGCCTTTTTTTAGTCCTAATGGATCTAAGATAGAACTTAATAGTTTAGGAATTGCATAGTTAGATATATTCTCAACATCAAAATGGGGAATAGCTTGATAAGTTTCTAGTAATTTCGTTGGTAACAAGGCATTTTCTTTATTTTCATACCAAACTCCAACAGCAACATAACCTGTATCTTCTATTCCTAAAAAGGTATTACCTGTCTCTAATAATTTAGTAATATCTTTAATTACCTCCATATCAGTATCAAAGTAGATACCCCCATACTCTTTTAAAGCTTTCGCTCTAGCATAGTCAGCCACAAAAGCCCATTTCTTATTTTCATAAGCTTCCTTTACAAATGGACACTCATCTAAATCAACATTTTCTTCTGACCATTTCATAATAGTAAAATCAGGCAAATATTTCTGCCAACTCTTTAAGCATTTTTCTGCTAACTTTGGAAAAGGTTTATCACCAAACCAACAATAATGAATATATTTCTTCATATAAATACCTCGTACTTTCTTCCTGTTCTAAACATTTCCATTATAACAAAGATAAAATTCTTTTACAACAAAAGAGAAAAATAAGAAAAGAAAAAACACCTGTTCTCAAAAGAACAAGTGCAAGCCAAATATTTAAAGACTAGTCACAATAGTCATCTATAGTAATATCTTTATTACCAATAACGATAAAGTTACAATCTTTATCATAAAGTCGTTGATAATCTATTATAGTAAAATCTTTATATTGATATAAAACACTACCACCATCCCAATATTCTGTCTTTTTATCAGCATTGTTTAATATTTCCTCAAAATCAACAACGTTCTCCTTAATCGCATCATCTAATTTATATACTTTTCCATTTTTCTTTATTGAAATATCATTAATACAATCAATATAAACATCTTTACCATCATAATTAAAAGAATATTCTTTTCCATCACAGTTATTATTACTTTCTACTAAAATCTCATATAATGATCTATCAAAAAAGTAAAAACCTATAACACCTACTACAACCAAAACAATAATTATTACCATAATTTTACATACTAAACTTTTTTTCATTCTAAATATTACCCTTCATATATTAATATAATTATAAAGATTTATAATATAAGATATCAGTAAATTAACTATTTTAAGAAAAACATTCTTCTACTTATACTCTTATTATTTAAATGATAATGAATAATGAATCATAAATAGAATAGGCACTCAATCTCAAAGATTAAGTGCTTCCACAAAACGGTGAGTACTCAACCTACGATGTTAAGTATTCCATTTTTTATTTTATGTAAATTTTCTTTACATATTCATAGTAACATAATAAAAGAATTTTGACAAGATATTGTCACTATCTCTATCCCAATACCCTCTTTAATCCTTTAAATCTTTTCCCATTTGTTTTTTATAATATTCTTTACAAATTTTATCAGTTTCTCCAATTTTAACAACTTTACCATGTTCAAGCCAAACAACTCTATTACATAATTCCATAATTGATGATAAGTCATGAGAAACATAAAGAACTGTTGTTCCTCCTTTAATCATTTCCATCATTTTATTTTTACTTTTCTCTTGGAACTTAATATCCCCAACTGATAAAATTTCATCAACAATTAAAATCTCAGGATTAACAACTGTCGCGATAGAAAAGGCAAGTTTAGCAACCATACCAGAAGAAAAGTTTCTAACTGGTGCATCCAAGAAATCTTTTAACTCAGAAAACTCTACAATTTCATCAAATTTCTCATCTAAAAACTCTTTAGAATATCCTAAAATTGAACCATTAAGATAAATGTTTTCTCTTGCTGTTAATTCCGCATCAAAACCAGCTCCAAGCTCAATCATAGGAGAAATAACTCCATTAACTGTAACTTTACCTTTTGTAGGTTTTAATACTCCACTAACTACTTTTAATAAGGTACTCTTACCAGCTCCATTGCTCCCAATCAAACCAATAACCTCACCTTTTTTAACCTCAAAAGAAACATCACTAAGGGCCCAAAAAACATCTTTTTTATTTTTCTTTTTTCTCTTCTTAGGACTAAAGAAATTAATAAAAGCTTGTTTAATCGAAAACTCTTTTTCTATCCCTAAATTAAATTTCATCGAAACATGCTCTAATTTAATCATCTAAAAAACCTCCTAAATATAATATATAAACTTATCTTGATTCTTCTTAAAGATAATCGCTCCAATTAGTAATGTACCCACTCCTAAAAGTCCTACAACAGCAAGGGTAAGAAGAGACGGACAATTACCATAAAGAACAATTTCTCTTACGGCCGTTATAAATTGATATAAAGGATTAAATTTAAATAAAGTTTGCAGAGAAGCTGGTAATATTTCAATACTATAGAATACTGGTGTAAAGTAATTCCAAATTGTTAAGATAATACCATATATATAGAAAACATCTCTTAAGAATACAGAAATACATGAAAGAAACATCCCAATACCAACGGTAAATAAGAAGAAACATAAGAAGATATATGGTATTAGTAAGTAATACCAGTTAATAGAAGCTGGGTAAGTTCCAAGACCAAACTGGGTTAATATTATTAAAATAGCCCAAGGTATTAAAGTCATAACAAAGTTAATCCCCACAAAGATACATTTAGCGATAGGAAAAATGTATTTAGGAATATAAACTTTACTGATTAAAGCAAAGTTACTAACTACTGAGGTCATGGCATTATTAGTCGCTTCACTAAAGTATTGAAACATAATAGTACCTGTCATCAAATAAACAAGATAATTAACCCCTTCAACACTAAATCTAAACATCTGTGAAAAGACCATTGCCATAACTGCAACCATTAATACGGGATATAATAAACTCCAAACAACACCTAAGACTGATCTTTTATATTTTACTTTAAAGTCTCTAGTTATTAACTGTTGCATTAAAAACTGATATTTTTTAAAATTGTACCAAATATTTTTTAAACTTGTCATTTTCTACTCCTTCTTTAATTATCATTATCAAAACTATTAAAGCTATTACTAATTTTAGCAAATAATAAGTAAAAATTCAATTATTGGACAAGTATTTTTATGATTTAGTACTACAAGTACCAAAAAAGTGCAGTTTTTTTACAAACCACACCCTTAGATATTTACTTTTAATACTCCAATCTTATTTAATGTTATAGTTGCTGTTCACATGCCTCATTAATTCAGTCATCATTCTAGGTAATACATTCCCTAGCCTGATGACATTTAACTTACTAACTGTAATTCAAACGGCGAATTCAAAGTTCCATCTCCATTTACAATTTGTACGTTAGATTTTAGATTTAGAGAAGGGCGTACACCAATAACAGTATTAGATACTGTGTGTCCAGCTACCGCTTCAGGATATATATACCATAAATCAGAATTATTTTTATATGGTGTGACCAAATAGTATTGGATGTTATTATCATAGATATCAAATTGCCCTGCCATTAATTCTCCTAGTCTTAATAGTCCAATCTTAACAGATGTACTTGTTACCATACTGGTCATATCAAGATTTTGATATTTTGTTAGTTTATAATTATCTACATAATCAACACTGCCTAAATACCATAATGTATTATCTTCCACCATATTAATATAATCATCTCCTATATATTCTAATAAATATTCATTATTTAGAAAGTCTCCAATAGTTGTATTAATAGAATAAAGAAAATTACTGTTGTTATCAAAAGCTGATAATTTAAATTGGTTCAGATTTTTCAATGGCTGTGCACTAACTATTTTAGTTAAATTACTGTTCATGACTAACAATGCGATATAAATTATTTTCTTCTGTTCCAAATCTTATATATTCACCACTATACCTTGCATTAAGAAAAGTTCCTGATAAATTGGTATCATTATCTCCCTCTAAACGATATGGATCCTCCATTGTACCATTTCCATCTATAATCAAAACACTAGATTTAAGATTTACTACTGGTCTTACTCCAAAAGTATTATAAGAGAAATAATCACCAGATACTATTCCATCAGTATATATAAACCAAATATGCAAAGCATCATAAGGGGTAAGAGTCCACCAGTAAAGTCCATTATTTAAATAACCATTATTGTAAGTCGTTCCACTATAACTCATCGTATATTCATAAACATTAAGAAGACCAACTGAATCTATTACCATAGTAGTTTTTGCTGGCTTAGTAGTTTCTGTAGTCTCTGTTGCATTCCATACACTATCCATCTCAATAAACTTTTCCGGTTCCCTTAAATTTCCAAGAAACCCATCGACACTGGTGTCATTTAGCCACTCTTCCATATAACTTCCTATAAAGGCAGTGTTGTTTTCCTCATTAAATGATATGGTACTTATATTCCACTGCGTAACTAATTTAACGCTATTATCAACTGGATCTATTGATACTGCTCTCCATAACTTACCACTATACCAGATATAGTTATTTGGATCTGTTCCTGTTATAAAGGTCTGATCTGGATCTGTTGTATTTATCGCCCCATTTTCTCCTATGTTCATCTTTATAACATCAGCTACAGGTCCTTCTAATTTAGCTTCTTCAAACAAATGCCCATTACTAGGTAAAGCTAAATCATTATAATCTAGTCCTACTTGTACTCCTAAAGTAACTGTTGCACTACTACCAGAATTATTCGTTACCCTTATCTTATAAACATTACTAGCTCCTACACTACCATCTGCTTCCAAATTAATTCCTATGGCAACAGATGGTGTACTTAATCCATCTCCTGTTACATATCCAGCAGTTACTCCATCAGGTAATGCTCCTACGTAATAGAAATTAAATCTTGCTATTCTACTATTAGGATTACTTAGAGTAACTGTAAACTCTTTAGTCTCTCCACTATTAACACTAAGTATATTTCCACTAGCTCCATCAATACTTAAATCATATGACAATGTTCCTGTTACAATACTAATAGCATTACTCTTTTCTTTACTAACTGTAAACATCGCATATGAATAATATCCACCTACTATTAGTAATGTTAATATAATCACTACTAACATATAAATCTTACTAAATTTTGTTTCTAACAGTATTTTTTTCATTATTTTACTCCTTTCGATTTAACCACAAAAAAGAACAGAATACTCCTATCCTGCTCTTATTGCATAACGAAAGAAAGTAATTAGATTACTTGTAAACTGCCCCTCCCCGGTTAACACAATGTAAACCAAATGTACATGCCGTCTTTTCCATTTTTTATACCTTCTTTCTATTTTATCTAATATAAAGATATCATACTAATTAGAAAAAAGCTAGCTAAAAGATAACTTTAATCAATATGATCTAATATTTTAGCTTCCCTTCCTTCAAACCAACTTTTAACCTCTTCCATCTTTACATCCATTCCTTTAGCATCTTTAACAGTTCCTCCTGACTTACCTCCAAAGTGATAAATCATGTTCTCATAGTTTTTAACTGCTACAATATTATATCCTTCTTTTAAGATATATGCTTCTAATTTAGTAACAGCCCACCACCATTCAAAGTTTTCATCTAAAAGATATCTATCGTATAAATCTCTTTTAATTAAAATACAAAAACCATCAGCACCAGGAACTGGATTATTAGCAAATACTCCGTAACCAACCGCTCCACATTTTTCCTTCTCACATAATTCTATTAAATTAGTTAGCCATTTTTCATTTCTTATTTCAATATCGGAATTTAATAGTAAAACATAATCACTTTGAGGATTCGAAAGCTTAAAAACTCTATTATTTCCTTTTGCAAACAATAAATTATCTTTACTAAATACTAATCTATTAATTATACCTCTATCATAATATTTAGATAATAGCTTTCTTGTTTTAAGCTCTGAAGCATTATCCCATACTATTAATTCATAATCTACATCTTTCGTATTTTTTAATAATGTCTCCATCGTAATTTTTACATACTTTGGAGCATTATGTGTCAACATTATTATACTTACCATTTTAACTCCTAACTAAACCATACACTAATATCAACATTACCAATGATACCAGGTATAGTTTCTGTTGATGAATATTGCCATCCAACATAGTTTCCAGTGTAATAACAATAATGGTTATATTGGGCAATCCAAGTAATTAAATTACGTAAATAGTCTGTGTTTAATTTATTATCAGCCATTTCTTTATATGTATAAATCTTACTGATATCACCATAACCATTAGCAGTCATAACATCCATAAATCCTCTAACTATCTGCTCATAATCAGCAGTAGTTAAATCGTCAGTAATTGTATTTTCTTCTAAATCAAAGTAAATACCTAAAGTAGGATTCATATTATATTTTTCTATCATCTTTACAGTAAATTCAGCATAAAGTTTACCTTCATCATAATTTTCAGCATAACTATAAATATAAATTCCATATGGTATACCTAATCTTTGGAGTTCTTTTATGTTAGCTTCAAGCATTATATCTTCTTCTTCACAGCCAGCAGCAATTCTAAGTATAACACCATCAATGTCTCCTTCTGCTTTAACTTTATCCCAATCAATATCACCTTGATGATAAGAAACATCTATTACTTTTTTAACATTTTCTCCAATCATTACTCCTAATGAATTAAAGAAATATTTAACTCCTGCAATTGTTATCCAATCATTAGCATAACTACCATCTGGAAAATAATATCTCCTATTCCCATCAGTATCAGTAACAAAACCATCTCTTAGTTTACCATCATCATAAAAAACATAATTAACTCCATCTATCGTTTTATCACCAACGGCCATCTCTCCTGTATCAGGATCAAAGTAATGCATATGTCCATCTATTAAAGTCCAACTAGTCCGCATATGTCCATCAACTCGACTAAAGAATCTTCTAATTCCATCAACTGTTTGAAAGCCTGTCTGCATAATTCCTTCTTCATTAAAATAGTAATATATACCATCTATTTGAAAGAACCCTGTCCTCATCGCATGATTTTCTACTCTACTAAAGAAATAAGTATTGCCATTTACCTCTTGGAAGCCCCATGCTTGAAAACCAAGACTATTAAAGTAATATTTTTGTCCATCAATTTCAACAATACCTAATTGCATTTTACCGGTTGCATCAAAATATCTAACACCTCCAAGCATTTCTTGAAAGCCTGTCTGCATAACTCCATCATCGTTAAAATAGTAGTAAATACCATCTATCTGAAAGAATCCCGTTCGCATTCTTCCATTAACTCGACTAAAGAAATAAGTTGCTCCATCAATAACTTGAAGGCCTGTTTGCATTACTCCCTCATTATTAAAGTAATAATCATAACCACCTATCTCATTTAACCCTATTTTAGCAATATTTGTTTTCTTATCAAAGTAATAAGTCTTACCATTTATAGTTTGCCAACCATTCTTAGTATCACCATTAGAATTAAAATAGTAATAATCATTTCCTATTTTTACAAGACCAGTAGCCATACTACCATTATCTAAAAAGTATTTATCATCACCATCAATAGTATGCCAACCTGTTTGCATTATACCACTATTATCAAAATAGTAATAAACTCCATCTATTTGAAAGAAACCTGTTCGCATCGGATTATCTTCCCATCTACTAAAGAAATAAGTTTTACCATCTATATTAGTAAGTCCACTAGCTCTTCCTTTATCAGTAAAGTAATATTTATTACCTCTATTTTCATACCAGCCAACATACATTGAACCATCACTATTAAAAGCATAATAGGTACCATCTATTTGGAATATCCCTGTTCGCATTGGATTATCTTCCCAGCGACTAAAGAAATAAGTTTTACCATCTATATTAGTAAGCCCGCTAGCTCTTCCTTTATCAGTAAAGTAATATTTATTACCTCTATTTTCATACCAGCCAACATACATTGAACCATCACTATTAAAAGCATAATAGGTGCCATCTATTTGAAATATCCCTGTTCGCATTGGATTATCGCCTACACGACTAAAGAAATAAGTTTTTCCATCTATATTAGTAAGTCCACTAGCTCTTCCTTTATCAGTAAAGTAATATTTATTACCCCCATTTTCATACCAGCCAACATACATGGTACCATCACTATTAAAAGCATAATAAGTTCCATCTATTTGGAATATTCCTGTTCTCATCTTTTGATCAACGCGACTAAAGAAATAAGTTTTTCCTTCTATCACTTGAAAACCTGATTGTCTAATCCCATTAACATAATAATAAGTATAGCCATCTTCTACTACTAATCCATTTAATGTCTCTTCTGCTTTAACCGTAAAAGGGCATAATAAAATAATAGCAATTACCAAAGTCAATAATTGTTTTTTCATCTTTATCTCCTCCTATATAAGTTACAATATAACTTACTCATCACTTTATTTTTTTCTATAAATGATTTTAACATATTTCTCTTTTTAAAGTAACTATTTCTTCTATAATTAGGAATATTCTTCTTTAAATATAAAAAACTAGTGTCAATAAACCTATTTCTTAACTCTTTATCATGTATCTTTCTCTGTTGAATATTATAGTTAACTAGTATTTTAATCGTTAAAGTATCCGTTATTTCTTGATTAAAGTTTTCTTTTTTTAAGTCATTTCTCATAATATCAACTATTTTTATAATATCAAAGATTTTTTCATCTCTTTTTGTAGTCTCACTATTTTCATGAATAACATAATTAATAAGTGCTTTATCAATCTTTCCTATTTTTCTTGCTTTTAAAAGGGCTAAAGTAACAAAAGGTGCATCTTCATATTTTAAGTCTTCTATAAATTTTATATTATTGTTTTTAATTAACTCTGTTCTATAAATTTTATTCCAAGGTGCTAAGTTTATATCTAGTAACAAATTAGGATTATTTTTTAAAGAAGCGTTTTTAAAACTAGTAATTGTCTCTATATTTTTATCTTTATTTACTCTATAAAAATCACATATTACTATATCTAAGTTTTCTCTTTCTACTTTCTTATATAAAGCTTCACAAGCATCTAATTCTAAGTAATCATCACTATCTAAGAACATAATATATTTACCACTAGCTTTACTAATACCAAAGTTTCTAGTTTTACCAATTCCCTTATTACTCCGTTTAAAGTATTTAATTCTTTCATCTTTATAACTTTTAATAATTTTTTCACTTTCATCAGTTGATCCATCATTAATTATAATAAATTCTAATTCTTGTTTTGTTTGTTTAATTAAAGACTCTAAACATTTATTTAAATACTTACTAGCATTATATACAGGAACAATTATACTAATATCAACCATAAAACACCTCTATTTCTTATATTTTGTATAAGTCTTATAATCTTTATATTGATAATAATTTATCGCATTTTTTACTTTATCACAAGGATAATCTTTTAGTATTGTAGCAATTTCTTTATCAGTAAGTTTATAATTTGCTACAAAACGTTCTATTTGCATAATACTAGTACCTTTTATATAATCTATTATCTCTTCTCTTGTTAAAACATGATCTATAAAGATATGATCTGTAACATATAAATCATAATAGCCATAATAATCATCAAATGACTCTTTAACATCCCCTAAAGCCACGACTTTAGCAATATCTACATCTTTATTAAAACTATCAAAATATCTTAATCCATCTTCTAATCTTTTAACGAAGTGAAAACCATAACCATCAAGGCCATATTTTATTTCTTGTTTTCTCTTATCAACTTGATAATCCTGATGTTCTAAAAAATGCATTCCATAATTATTAACGAGGCCTTTATTAAAGACTTTATAACCTTCTATCATCTAAATCCCCCCATGATATAGCTTTGGACTAAATTTTAAGATAATCTTCTTTATCTTTCTTCCTAAACTGTTCGTAAGTATATAAGAAAATACTTTATCTTTTTTTATTTTTCTAAGCATTTCTTTATAATCTTTTCCCTTTAATTCTGTTATTTTTAAAATTAAGCTGTTACTAATAAAACTCATAAAATAAGCTTTATCTAAAGATGTCTTTTCTATTTCTTTTTTTAAGTATAAGTAATGATTGTAAAAGTCTCTTACTTTCTTTTTTGTCTTAGTATAATCCCTATTATTCATAATACTACCTTCTCTTTGGTAATAACAATAACCACAGTAATCTATACTATTTACTATTTTCGCTTTAATAATAACTAAGGGAATAAGTCCAAAATCTTCGTGATATGTATCTTTTTTAAAGCTAAATTTTTCTTTTAGATAGTATTCTCTTTTAATTGCATAAGCCCAAGCATTTTCAACAAAGTGATAAGTGGTAATTATTTTAAAGGCTTCTTCGCCTCTAAGGCCCTTAAAAGCTTTTTCCAAGTAAGAAACTGATTCTTTATCATCATAAGTTTCTTTTATTTGATATCTAACAAGATCAGGTTTATTATCTAAAACAGCATTTATTTTCTTTAACAAATTTTTTTCCAAATAATCATCACTATCTAAGAAAATAATGTATTCTCCCCTCGCTTCTTTAACACCATTATTACGAGCCATACTTAAACCTTGATTCTTCTGGTTAATAACTTTATAAGGATATTTTTTTATAATATCTTTACTATTATCTGTAGAACCATCATTAACAACTATAACCTCATAATCAGAAATTGTTTGCTCCTTAATACTATCTAAACATCTTTCTAAGTATTTTTCTGTATTATAAACAGGAACAATAATACTAAATTTAGGTTTTTCTTTTTTCATTAGAATTCACCACCATCAAAGATTTTTTCTAATTTTTTCATTCTTCTCTCTTGAATTATCTCTAAATCTAAAGAAATATCTTCATCCTTTTTACTTTCTAGAATTTCTTTAACTTTCTCTATCATTTTCTCTTCTTTAAAAGGAATAATCTCTCCATAGTTTTTTCCTATTTTAATCGCTTCATCACTAACTTTAATCGTTGTAAGCAATTTCTTTTTAAGAGCTAAGCCTTCTAAATAAATCACTGGAAAGCCTTCATAATCAGAGGTTAAGATTAAATAATCTGCTTTTTTAATATATGGATATGGATTAACTTGACTACCCAAGAAAGTTACTTTACTAGTTAATTTTAACTTTTTAACCTCTTCTTCATAGTTATTTCTATCAACACCATCACCAACAACCCAAAGAATTACATTATCTAACTGTGCCACTAATCTAAACGCTCGCCCTAATTTTTTTGATTTATCATCAAGTCTTCCAACAAAGACAAATAACGTTTTATGACGTGGTTTTACCATCTTAATCTTTTCATTACTTAAAGCCATAACCTCTTTAGTATCAATAAAATTATTAAAGACAAGACACTTTTCTTTTAAAGCTTTATATAGTTTTATAAATTTATGACATGCTTCATTAGAAACAAAGAAAATATATCTAAAGTCATAAACTCCTCTTGTATCAAAAAACTTTCTAAAGTCTTCTAAATCAGGATAAATATAACTGTAATCACTATGAACATATAAAGAACTATTTAAAGAAGAAAGTTTAGCTAACTTATTACCACTATAACTATAAGTCGCATAACAACAACTAAAGTCATAAGTATGATAATAGAAAACGGCATATACACCACGTCTAAGAAGATTAATAATCTTTCTAACTACTTTATTATTGTTATTATTAACCCTAAATTCTTTAACAGCAATAGATTTATCTAATTTCTCTAAAAGTTGTCCTTCTTTTTTCTCTAGTATTATCTCCACTCTATATTTATTTTTATCTATCTTATTAACTAATGTAACTAAAGCTTTCTCTATTCCTCCTATATTTAAATCGTAAGATGTAAATAATAAAGTCTTCTTCTCTTTTTTCATTAAAGATAAGATAAGGAAGCAAATTATTCCACTTACAGCAGGGGCAGTTATGACATGACCTGTAAATAGTGATAGAATGATTATTAAGAACAAACTTAAATATAACATTAACTGATTAAATGAGAAAACATTACGTTTCTTTAAAACTGTCACTAAGATATAAATATATGGTAAGAAAAAGATAATAAAGCCAACTATTCCTTGATTATAATAAATATCAAAGTAATCTATTTCAATACTTTTTAATTCTTTATTGCCATCATAGTATCCCAAGCCAAATATTTTTTGATAATTATTAGAATTATCATAAAGTTTTTCTTTATTGTTTAAGAAAGTTAATCTTTGACTAAATATAAAATGATCAATCAGCTCTTTTTCTTTAAAGATATCAAAGATATTATCTACCTCTAAATAATCAAGATGAACCTTAATATTTCGATAAAAACTAGTTTTAGGTGCAACAACAACAATCACCAAAATAAGGGCCACAATAATAGCTGTAAAACTAGTAATTAATTTATATTTCTTAGAAATGAATGCTCTATATAATATATAGATAAAAACAACAAAAACACTTATCAAAAAAGCTAGCAGTGGTGTCTTTGTTCCAATACTAAGTATTACTACTAAGTAAATAAATGTTATAAATAACTTAAAAAAGATATTTTTACTTTCATAAAAAATAATAAATAAAATTGGAGTTAAGATAGCAATAATTGCACTTATCTCATTAGCAGAGTTATAAAAACCAAGTGTTCCTTCTTTTGTAATCGCATAGCTTTCAATTCCTACTCCCAAAACTAGAGGAATAAAAATTAAGATAAGATAAAAACTAAGCATAATAACAAAACTTAAATTAGTAATTTTAATATGCTCTTTAATACTAAATAAAGAAATTAATAACAATGGAAAATAAAATAATCGCAACGTATTTTGAATCTCCTGAAAATAATTAGGATTTTCTTTAAAAAGGAATAACCCTAAAATAAAGAATAAAAAGTAACAGCCAAAAATACCTAAGTACCATAAATTTTTCTTTTTCTTATATATAAATATGGTTGTATAGAAAATAAAAAACAAGAATAACATTCTTAAAACTACACCTAAAGTTAAGTTATAATTAAAGAAATGTAACATAATTCCCGTAACAAAATCAATTATAGGTCCACTTAAAAGAAATATGATACAGATTATACTTATATTTTTTTTAATAAAAGCCGTCATTTAATCACTTCCTGTTCTTATCATCAGTTTCCCTAATTATATAAATTGGTCTATTCTTAATCTCTGTATAAGTTTTAGAAATATAAGCTCCACTAATACCCGTACAAAATAATTGCACTCCACTTAGGAAGAACATAATACATACTAAAGAAGGCCAACCTGCCACAGGATCACCAAAGATTAATGTTCTAATAATAATTACAATTACTGAAATTAAAGAAATTAAGCAAAAAAGAACTCCTATAATTACAGATATTGTTAAAGGTACTGTTGAAAACCCTATAATAGCATCAATCGCATAAGTAAATAACTTAAAAAAACTCCACTTACTTTTACCTGCTACTCTTTGAGGAACTTTATAAGTTAACCATTTCGTTTTAAAACCTACAAAACTAAAAATACCTTTACTATAACGATTATATTCTTTTAACTCTAAAACAGCATTAACCATTTGTCTTGTCATTAATCGAAAATCCCTTGCTCCTGGTACCATTTCTACTTTTGAAAGTTTAGCAATTAATTTATAGTAACATCTTGTAAAAAATCTTCTTACAAACCCATATTCTTTATGTTCATCAGTCTTTAATCCTACACAATCAACATCTTCTGTTGTAATAATTTTATACATCTTCTCTATAAGTTCAGGAGGTTCTTGTAAATCAGCATCAAGCAAAGTAACATAATCTCCACTACTATATTCTAACCCTGCATATATAGCTGCTTCTTTCCCAAAGTTACGAGAAAAAGAAATATATTTAACTTGGTTATCATCTTTCGCTAAATCTTTAATAATTGTAAATGTCTTATCTTTACTACCATCATCAACCAAAATAAGTTCAAATGATACCTCTTTCATCTTCGTTATTACCTTTTTTATCTCTTTATAAAATAAAGGTAAAGACTCTTCTTCATTATAACAAGGTACAATAACTGATATTTTATCCATACACATCCCTCATTCTAAAAAGATTTTTCTTGTTATGAAATTAAAGACCATAACAATAGCAGTTGAAACAATTTTCATTAACATAGCATTAATACTTAGAATATCAACCCCTATTTTCATAATAATTAAAGTTAAAATAAGACCTACAACACTAAGAACAATAAAAAGAATAAAATTTTTCCTAGGATCTTTATTTTTATTAACCTCAAATACCCATTTAATACTTGCTGCATAATTATATATAACTGATATTGTAAAGGATAGAATAGCACTAATTATATAGTAAATACCTAAAATATCATGAGCTAGATAGAAGAAAGCCCAATCAATTATTGTAGCAATAACCCCAACAATACCAAACTTAAAGATTTGGATTAATAGTTTTCTTGTTTTCGCTTTAAATTTTAAATGAAAAATTTTACATACTTTATCAAACAATATTGCAATATTATCCTTCTTCATACTTCTCTCCTTAATTAGTTCTAGTATAGCATATATTAAGTTATGCGTCTAAATATTTTTTCAACTCCTTAGTTATAACCTCATAACCTTTATCATTAGGATGTAATCCATCTTCTGTATACTCTTCATTAAAATTACCATCTTTATCTGTTAAAAAGTCATACATATTGATATAAGTATAGTCATTATCTTGACAATATTTTTCAATCCTAGTATTTATTTTCATAATATCTTCATTATCTCTAACACTAACCATTTCTTCATCTAAATTATTATTAACAGGATAAATACTTTGTACATAAATCTCAACTTTAGAATCATTTTCTTTAATCTCTTTAATAATTTCTTCTACATTAGCAATAATCTCTTCAACCCCAATATTATGAATCAAGTCATTGGTACCAATCAATAAAATAACTTTAGTAGGTTTATAATCATAAACTCTTTCTTTCATATTATCTAAAATATCTAAAGTTGTATCTCCAGAAATTCCACTATTAACAACTGGCATTCCCTTGAAATATTTATCTAAATCATAAAAATCTGTAATTGAATCTCCTAAAAATAAATAAGTTGTATAATAATCAGTTAACTCTTGTAACTGTTTTTCATAACTATCTTTTTGTTTTATTAAAGAATTATTTAAATCACTATTTTTTAATAGGAAGCTAACATTAAAGATAAGACTAATTCCTAACATAACTAAAAATATTTTATTAATTTTCCTCTTTTTAGCTATAGTATAGTTTTTATTATATTTTCTTTTATTTTTCTCAATTCTAGTCTTATATTTTTTCTTTTTTATATTTTTACTCATGACAAACACCAATAAGAGTATATCACAAATATTAAAATGTTAATATTAAAAGAAAAAAGCTTGACATTATTTGCCAAGCTTATGATTAAAATTTAGAATACTGTTTTCTAAAGTAATATGATCATTTTTTTCTCTTGTTACTTTATTAAGGTAATATTTATATCTATCATTATCTATTTTTTGGTAACCATCAGTAACTAACTTTGTTAAGACCTTATCTTCATCTTTAATAAATTGTTGATAGGTTAAATCTAAAAGATAAGTCGTATCATTATTAGGTACAAGAATAAAGCGATGCAGGTAATTAAAACCTAACTCAGTTGTATCAATAATGTATGCTAAAATAGACAAATCTTTTAAATTATTATAAAGATAACTACTATAAACCATGCACATTTGTTCTTTATTAAGTCCTCTTAACTCATTCTTAGTCTTATCTATAGCTAACTTAAACATTGCTTCTTGATCTTTGTTAGCAATATTAAGCATTTTATCATATAAGTTCATCATTATCTAACCTTGCTCTAGCTGCGGCTAGTCTTGCAATAGGAACTCTAAATGGACTACATGAAACATAAGTTAAACCAATCTTGTCACAAAAAGCAATAGTCTCTTTATCTCCTCCATGTTCTCCACAAATACCAAGAGAAATATCAGGACGCACTTTTTTACCAAGGCTAACAGCTAAAGCCACTAAAGTTCCTACTCCATCTTGGTCTAATGTTTTAAACGGATCTTTTGTAAAGATGTTATTAGCATAATAATCTTTTAAGAATTTAGAAGCATCATCACGAGAAAAACCATAAGTTAATTGCGTTAAATCATTAGTACCAAAAGAGAAAAACTCCGCTTCTTTAGCAATAAAATCAGCTCTTATTGCCGCTCTTGGTATTTCAATCATAGTTCCTACTTTATATTTTAAACTACTATTATTTTCTCTTATAATCTTATTTGCTTCTTCATCAATAATATTTTTAACAAAATGTAATTCCCTTTCATCACCAACAAGAGGAACCATAATCTCTGGACTAACTTTTATCCCTTCCTGTTCAACCTCCAAAGCTGCTGTTATTACTGCCCTTGTTTGCATAATAGCAATCTCAGGATAAGTAACCGCTAATCTACAACCTCTATGTCCCATCATTGGATTAAACTCTTTTAAACTCTCTACTTTATTCTTTAACTCTTCAAAAGACATCTCTAAACTTACTGCTAATTCCCTTATCTCTTCATCAGTATGAGGTAAAAATTCATGTAAAGGTGGATCTAAGAATCTAATCGTTACCTCATATCCATCCATTACCCTAAATAAGCCCTTAAAATCTTCTTTTTGATATGGTAAGATTGCATTTAAAGCCTCAATTCTCTTTTCTTTATTAGGAGCAACAATCATCTTTCGAAAATTAAAGATACGCATCTTATCAAAGAACATATGCTCTGTCCGACATAAACCAATTCCTTTCGCACCAAAGTCTCTAGCAACTTTAGCGTCTTTTGGATTATCAGCATTGCATCTAACCTCTAATCTAGCAATATCATCTGCCCAAGTCATAAAGGTAGCAAAACTACCACTAATACTAGCAGGAACAGTTTTAATCTCTTCCCCATAAACATTACCTGTCGCTCCATCTAAACTTAAAAAATCTCCTTCATGAAAGACTTGACCATTACTAGTAGTTAAAGTCTTCGCTTCTTGATTAACGACAACGCCACTACAACCAGAGACACAACAAGTTCCCATTCCTCTTGCTACCACTGCCGCATGTGATGTCATTCCTCCTCTAACTGTTAAAACTCCTTCGGCAATATTCATTCCTTCAATATCTTCAGGTGATGTCTCTTCCCGTGCTAATATTATTTTAGCAACTCCATTTTTATGAGCATTAAGAGCATCTTCAGCAGTAAAATATAAGTGTCCTGTCGCTGCCCCAGGGGATGCTGCCAAACCTTTAGCAATAACTGTAGCACTTTCTAAACTTTCTTTATCAAAAGCCGGATGCAATAACTGTTCTAATTGCTCTGGTTCTACTCTTCTTAAAGCTTCTTCTTTCGTTATTTTTCCTTCTAAAACAAAGTCAACTGCAATATGTAAAGCCGCTGCTGCCGTTCTTTTTCCATTTCTTGTCTGCAACATATATAATTTACCATTCTCAATCGTAAACTCCATATCTTGCATATCTTTATAATGGTCTTCTAAAATATCACAAATTTTCATAAATTCTTCATAACAACTAGGCATTATATCTTTTAAGGTTTCAATATTTTGTGGTGTCCTAATCCCTGCTACTACATCCTCACCTTGAGCATTTATCAAATATTCCCCAAATAATTTTTTCTCACCCGTTGCCGGATTACGCGTAAAAGCAACCCCTGTTCCACTATTATCTCCACTATTACCATAAACCATCTCTTGAACATTAACAGCCGTTCCCCAAGAATCAGGAATATTATTAAGACGACGATAAGTCTTAGCACGCTCATTATTCCAGCTTCTAAAAACGGCCTTAACCGCTTCTAATAATTGCACTTTACCATCTTGAGGAAATTCTTCTTTCGCAAGACGAAGGTATTCCGCTTTATATCTATTTACAACCTCTACTAAATCATCTGCTGTTAAATCTGTATCTAACGTAACATTTTTCTCTTTTTTTATGTCTTCAAATAAGTATTCAAAAGAACTCTTAGGAAACCCTCTAACAACATCAGCATACATTTGAATTAACCGTCTATAACAATCATAAGCAAATCTTTTATTGTTTGTATTTCTAGCAAGTGTTTCTACTACTTGATCATTAATACCAAGATTTAAAATTGTATCCATCATTCCTGGCATTGAACTTCTAGCCCCACTACGAACTGAAACAAGTAAAGGATTTACATCATCATTTAACTTTTTACCTGTTACATTTTCAAGTTTACTAATATTTTCAAAGATTTCTAAAGCTATATTTTCATCTAAAGTCATTCCTTTATTATAATAATCTAAACAAGCTTCAGTACTAACTGTAAAACCTTTAGGAACAGGTAACCCTATTTTCGTCATCTCCGCAAGATTAGCCCCTTTTCCTCCTAATATATTCTTCATATCTTTATTGCCTTCACTAAAGGCATATACATATTTCACCAAATCACTATCCTTTCACTATGTAAAAGTATAACAAAATTATAATATTTTTTAAAGAGTTCTTTTATTAATATAGACATTGTGCTAAAATAACTAATGCAGAAAGGAAGCCCTATTTATGGATAACAATATCTTAGTTTATACATTACCAAAACAACTAGAACCATTTTCTAGTACCAAAGAAATTAGAATTATGCTTTTTCTTCCTAAAGTTCTTGATTCTTCCTATGATACCGCTATTTTATACTACCCTAATATTAATTTTGAACATCCTAAATTAATTAAGCCTTTTTTAAAAGAAAAAAATTTAATTAGAAAACTAGATAAAGATTTAATGAAAGGTGATATTTATTCTATCGCTTGGGCTCTTGCGAAAATAAACATTGCTACATTTGTTAACGTTACTCCAAGTACTCTTTATGTAACAGATAGTTTTATAGTATTACCACGAACACTAAATGAAAGACAGATAAATTCTCTTAATAATGTCGAAAGCATCTTTAGAGAATATCAAACTATTGAAGCTGGTAAAATCTTAGCAAGTGGTGATATCATACCAATTCAAGAAATAAATAATGGTGATACCCTCTTAAAATATATAAATAAGGAAAAAGAAAAAGTATATACCAAGCGAAAGGATAATTATGTATAATATTAAGAAAAATATTGATAGACTAAGACATGGTGAACCAACTTTTTTTCTTGATCCTAGTGAAGAAAAAGCAGTCAGTTCCAAGTTTAAGAAACAAGAATATAATGTATTTAAGCCCTATCCTGATTGTGAAAAAGTAATTCTCTATAAAGATAAACTACCTGAGGTTATACTTTTAAAAATCGTTTCTAATCAAGACTTTAGACACCAAGATATTTTAGGAAGCATTTTTAGTTTAAATGTAGACAAAGAAATATTTGGTGATATCATCTATTATAATAACTGTTACTACTTTTATCTGTTAAAGACAATGAAAGATTATTTCCTTACTAACCTTATTAAAATTAAAAACAGTTATATATCTTTAGAAGAGGTAGATATTAATTATCTTGCTAACTACCAAAAAAACTATCAAACTATTGAACTAATCGTAAAAAGTGAAAGAATTGATCTTATAATATCAAACCTCACCTCTCTTTCTCGTAGTAAAATAAAAGAAAAGCTTCAAAATAAAGAGATAATATTAAATTATAACATTTTAACTAACCCCTCATATCTTTTAAAAGAAAATGATATTTTTAGCATTAGAAAATATGGCAAATTTAAATATTTAGGGAAAGTAAACAAGACCAAAAAAGATAATTACCTCATAAAAATCAACAAATATTGCAATTAGAATTTGCATGTTTTTCTTTTTTGCCTTATAATAAAGCTTAATTGTTTAGAAAGGACCTGATATTATGTTTTTTATATGTATGTTAATGCCTGCTAGTATCTCTATATTTACTGAGCGAAAAATAAACAAAAAAAAAGAAGAAAAAAATAGTGATTTAATCTTAAAATATCTATTTTATACTTTCTTAATAACAACTATTATGAATACTTTTATTTATATTTTTAGCAATGAGAAATTAAATTTCTATAACTATGAAACCTTTACCTATGACTTTTGTCTAAAATATATGTGGTTAAGTATTATAATCGCTTTAATACTACCCTATATAGTAAAAGTAATAAGTGCTAATATTAATATTGAATTAGAGCTAAAAGAGAAAAAAAAGAATGAAAAAGCAGTTAAAAAAACTAAAAAAAGAAAAAGTAATAAAACTAATTAAATGGTTCTTTGCTTTTATTCTTATATTTTTAGCACTTATTATAATATTTAGTACTAACTGGACTTTAGAAAATTACAGTATTGAGAACTTTGATCAAATCCTTTTTACTTTATTTAGTGATGTTGGTACAGGTAGTAGTGATTTAATTATTGATTTTATTAAAGAAAATATCTTAATACCTTTAGGAATAACTATTGTTATTATAATTATAGTTTTATTTATTAAACATCTCTTTAAAAATTTAGAAGCTTCTTTAAATATTAAAATAAGGAAGAAAACTTTAAAGATTAATTTTTATAAGTTAATAAGTTATATCTCCGTTATATCGATATTTCTCTATGCTATTTACTATGCAATGGATAACTTATATATCTTCAACTATATTAAATACAGTTATATAGAATCTAATTTCTTAGAGGTATCCTATGTTGATCCTGAAGATGTAAAATTAGAATTTCCTGATAAGAAAAGAAACTTAATCTATATTTTTGCTGAATCAATGGAATCAACCTATGCTGACAAAGAACATGGTGGTGCTTATTATACTAACTATATTAAAGAATTAGTAGATCTTGCTAATGATAAAGATAATATAAATTTCTCAATGACTAATTTAGTCGGTGGAGCTCGTACTGCCTTTAATGCTACTTGGACAATGGCGGCAATGATTTCTCAAACAACAGGTTTACCTTTGAAAACAAGCTTCGCTCCTAATGCTGTAGAAAGTTATGCAGATGGAACCCTTGTTCCTGGCGCTTATTCTTTGGGACAAATATTAAAAGATGCTGGTTATAGAAGATATATAATGGTAGGATCTGATTTAACTTTCGGTGGTAGAAGAACTTATTTTGAAACTCATGGTGATTATAATGTCTTTGATTATTATACTGCTATCGATAAAGGCCTAATTGATGAAGACTATTTTGTTCACTGGGGTTATGAAGACGAAAAATTATTCGCTTACGCTAAAGATGAACTAAAAGAAATCGCTAAAGATGACAAACCATTTATCTTTACGATGTTAACGACCAATACACACTCTCCTGATGGTTATGTTGATGAAAGTTGTGATACTAGCTATGATAGTCCTTACTTAAATGCTGTCGCTTGTGCTAGTAAAGAATTAAGTGAGTTTATTGATTGGATTCAAGATCAAGACTTTTATGAAAATACAACGATAATACTAGTAGGTGATCATTTAAGTATGAATACCTATGCTTTTGAAGATATTGATGAAAACTATGTAAGAGGTGTTTATAACGTTTATATAAACTCTTTAGCTGATACTGATTGTAACAAGAATAGAAAGTTTAACACCTTCGATTATTTTCCTACCACTTTAGCTGCTATAGGTGTTAAAATTGAAGGAAACCGTCTTGGATTAGGTACTAATTTATTTAGTTGTAAAGAAACCCTATCAGAAGAATATGACTACAAATATATTAATGAAAGATTAAGAGAAAAATCTTTATTCTATGATGAATGTATTAATAATATTTGCAAATAGGAAAAGGATAAGTAACAACTGTTACCTACCCTTTTTATTTAGCTAAAATATCACAAACTAAATTACTAATTTCTGTTGGATTATCTAGACTCATTCCTTCAATAAGACGAGCTTCTGCGTATAAGATTTTACTATATTTTTCTAGTGTTTCATAATCTTTTTGTTCATATAAACTTTTTATCTTAGCAGCAATAGGATGATTTTCATTTATCTCCATAATAGTATTAGCTTTAACTCCCATATTATTAGGCATAGCATCCATTACTTTTTGCATTTCAATTGAAACATCACCTTTGGTTGTTAAACAAACAGGATGATTATTCAACCGATGGGTAAATTCTACCTCATTAACACTTTCACCTAAAGCTTCATGCATCTTTGTAAACATATCTTTATATTCTTCATTAGTCTTCTTTAACTCTTCTTGTTCTTCTTCTGTTTCTAAGTTAGCTTCACTACTTGCAACATTAACAAAGTTCTTCTCTTTATAATTCATCATAACTTTAAGAACAAACTCATCAATATAATCTATTAAATAAAGAATATCTATATCTTTTGCTTTCGCACTTTCTACTTGTGGTAATAAATCAATCTTATCAATAGATTCTCCACAAGCATAATAAATTGTCTTATCTTCATCTTTTAGATTAGAAACATATTCATCTAAAGTAATTAATTTCTTCTCTTTAGCTGAATAGAATAGCAACAAATCTTGAAGAGTCTCTTTCGCCATACCATAAGACTCATAAATGCCAACTTTTAACTGCATTCCAAAGGCTTTAAAGAATTTTTCATAATCTTCACGATTATTTTTAAGCATATTTTCAAGTTCTTTTTTAATCTTTGATTCAAGAGACTTAGCAATCGCTTTTATTTGATAGTTCTCTTGTAATGTCTCTCTTGAAATATTTAAAGAAATATCTTCACTATCAACAATACCTTTAACAAAGCTAAAATAATCAGGTAAAAGATCAGCACATTTTTCCATAATTAATACGCCTTTAGAATATAATTGAAGCCCTTTTTCATAATCTTTAGAATAATAATTATATGGTGCATGACTAGGAATGAATAATAATGTTTGATAAGAACATCTTCCTTCTACCTCACTACGAATTATTTTTAAAGGTTTCTCATAATCATAGAATTTATCAGTATAAAAATCATTATACTCTTCATCTTTAACACTATTTTTAGCTTTCTTCCAAATTGGTGTCATACTATTTAAAGTCTTATCTTCAACACTTTTCTTTTCTTTATCATCTTTTTTAGTAACTTTTTCTTCTTCCATTTTAATAGGATAAGAAATATAATCTGAGTATTTTTTAACAAGACGCTCTAATGTATAATCCTCTAGGAATTCATCATAATTATTATCTTCATTATTTTCTTTTAAGTGAAGAATTACTTTTGTTCCTGTTTTATCATAAGTAGTCTCTTCAATAGAGTAACCATCAGCACCTGTACTTACCCAACGATAAGCTTTGTCACTATTATAAGCCTTACTAATTACCTCTACCTCATCACTTACCATAAAACTAGAGTAAAAACCAACTCCAAATTGTCCAATAATAGCTTTACTTTTATCATCAGACATTTTTTCTTTAAATAATTCAGAACCACTCTTTGCAATAGTACCAAGATTATTTTCAAGTTCTTCTTCAGTCATACCAATACCATTATCAATAATAGTTAAAGTTCTTTCTTCTTTATTAGGAACTAGTCTTATTTCTAAGTCTTTCTTCTTAATCTTTATCTCTTTATTAGTTAATGATTCATAATATAGCTTATCTATCGCATCACTAGCATTAGAAATTAACTCTCTTAAAAATATTTCTTTATTAGTATAGATAGAATTAATCATCATATCTAGTAATTTTTTAGATTCAGCTTTAAATTGTTTTTTCTTCAAATTAATCACTCTCTTTCTTACAAGTATAGAATAACACCACTTTTAGCAGTTGTCAACAAAGAGTGCTAACTTTTTTGTAAAAAAAAGAAACATATCTGTTCCTCTTTATTTTTCAGGATCAACTAAAATCTTAACTGCACTATCACTACCACTAGTTAATCTTTCATAAGCTTTTTGAACCTCGTTATAGCCAACAATATCATCAACAAATTGTTTAACCTCTATTTGTCCATTTGCAATTAAATCAATACAAGTCTTAAATTCTTCTTTAGTATAAGCGATTGCTCCTTGTAATTTAATCTCTCTCATTACTGCTACAACCGTTGGGGTTGGAATTGCTGCGGTTGCTACTCCTACTAAAACAACTAGACCACCTGGTTTTACAGCCATAATAGCACTTGAAACAGCTGGAGCATTACCACAACATTCAATTACAACATCAAAACCACCTTGAGTATCAGTATTAATCTCAGTTAACATATCTTTCTTAGTAGCATCATAATATTTATCACAAGAAGCTAAAGTAAGTGCTTTTTTACCTCTATTAGGATTAGTCTCACTCAAAGCCACAAAACTAGCTCCTTCTTTCTTTGCAAGCATCGCACTTAAAAGTCCAATAATTCCCCCACCTACAACTAATACTTTCGCCCCTACTTTAATATCAGCTAAATGAATGGCATGTAAAGCTACCGCTGTAGGTTCTACCATGGCCATTTCTACATCTGAAACATTATCAGGAACTTTATAAACCATATCGCTTCTAACACTTATCTTTTCTCCTAAAGCTCCTGGATTAGTTAAAGCAAGTCCTAAAGCATCACTCCAAGTATGAGGACAATACTGAACCTCCCCTTTTAAACATGCTTCACATTTACCACATGGTGATATTGGTAAAGCCGTAACACGATCTCCTTTTTTTAAATCTAAGCGATCACCATTATCTAAAACCTCACCACAAAATTCATGTCCCATAACTAATCCAACTGGTCCTCCAAGCTCAAAGTTATGTAAATCAGATCCACAAATACCAGCTTTTAGAACTTTTATTAAAACTCGATCCTTTGCTTTCTTAGCATCTTCTATCTCTTTTAATTCAAATTCTCTTTTACCTTTTAATGCAACTGCACGCATTTTATTATCACCTCATATTAATTTTAACACAAGAAGAAATATTTAAAGTCTTTTTTTCTATTACTTTACTTTCTTTTACAGGCTTTAAGCTTTTTTCTAGCTTTAACAATCATATAAATAGCCATAATAGAATTTATAAGGCAAATAACAAAACAAACACTACCAGTCATTATTAATTTAAAGTAAGCATCATTATCTCCAAATCTATTTAACATTGCAACCTCAAGAGACAACATGGAAATCATCGCTACCGTTAAATTAATAAACTTACTTGCAAATAAAATTGGACTATCACTTTTTCTATATTTTAAGGCATTAATAATAGCATTAATTATTAAAATAAAATCATAAAGAGCAACTATATAGATAATTAACCCCGCATAACTTATATCTTGATTAGTACTAAGTATTAAGACCGTTAATCCCACTAAAACAATATTTAATAGCATTAAAACTATTCCACAGCGTTTTAACTTTTTATATTCCTTTACTCCATAAGAATTAAAATCTTTTACTTTATATAGTAAAGAAAATCTCATTAACCACAATAGAAAATAATAAGCTGCAAAGGTTATAAACCTAAATGATTTATAGTAAATTCCAACTAAAAGATTGAACAAGGCATAAGAAATATTTAATATGGTTGATACTACAAGTTTTGTCTTTGTTACAAGAAAAAAATTTTCTTGATAAGTATAAAGATTTTACTTTTCTTTATAAAAGAATTACTAAATTTACACACCTTTATAAACCAACAGATAAAAATGATTAAAGCATAAGTTGATAAAAGATAAGAAATATATGCTAAAGGCGTATCTTCTAAAGCATTAAGAAAAACATATATAAGAAGACCAAATCCTATATTAAATAAAAGAAAGCCAACTATTTTATTAGGAAAAAATATTTTCTTCACAATATTTTTCATATGCGTCACCTTATCTAAAAGCAAAAAGAGACCTTAATCTCCTTTTCTAATCTTTATTACTTTTCAAATATGAATATATTGGATAATTAAGAACACAGATTAATAATCCTATTACCCCTACTACTATACCAATTAACATATCAGTTTGTCCAGGATTATCTACCATAACTTTACTCATACCAAAGCCCATAATTAAAGCTCCTATAACACCAATTACCCAAGTAAAAACAATTCCCCAGTTTATCTTTCCACGTTCTTTTTTAGGATGAGAATTTCTATAAACAGGTATTATACAAAGTAAAACAATAAAACCTACAATACTAATTACAATCCCTGCTTTAAATAAATTCCATTCTGGTATTAAACACATACACATACCTACTGCAAAGATCAAACCACCAATAGTACCTAGAATAATTTCTAATAATGTGTCTTTTTTCATAAACTACCTACCTCACTATTTCTTAGAATTTATTTTCTCATCTTGCAAAGCTTTTCTTTGTTCTTCCTCTTCTTTTAATCTAGCTTTCGCCTCACTAACTGTCTCTCCATCATGAGTTAGGAACTCTTCTACAAATTTATCTTCTATTTTTGTATATCCTCCTACCACAGTATCACTCATCTTTTTAAACCCTGTAGTAACACCATCACTCATTTTCTTAAATCCCGTTGTAACTCCTTCTGCAATTTTTTCATTCGCTTTAACTAATTTTGATTTAGCCATAAATTTATCTCCTTTCTTTTAAACAACACTTGTTTGTTTAATACATTTTAAGTATAATATTTATAAACGTTAAAAACAATCATCAATTTAACAACAATTGTTGGAATAAAGGAGAAAATATGAATAAACCTAATAATAAAAGAAAAAAAGAATCGCAAGATAAAATAGAAAAAGTGTTTTTAAATCTTATTCAAGCGAAAGAAATCAATGAAATAACAGTTACAGAAATTTGTAAACTTGCTAAAATAAATCGCTCAACTTTCTATGCTAACTATTTAGACGTTTATGATCTAAGCGATAAAATCATCGAAAAAATTGTAAACAATGTTTATCATCTATACGATGAAGAGCGAGAAACTAAAAACAATACAAATGACTACTTAAAGCTTTTTAAACATATAAAAGATAATCAAATATTTTATAAGACCTACTTTAAACTAGGTAGAGATAAACACTTTGTAATTACAGAATATGATACTAATCTTGCCAAAAAATTTTATGATGATAAATATATAGATTATCATATTGAGTTTTTTATGAGTGGATTAAATGCTATTGTAAAGAAATGGTTAGATGGTGGTTGTAAAGAAAGTCCTGAAGAAATAAATAAGATTTTAATAGATGAATATAAAAATAAGCATTAAACGTATTAAACACATAAAACGCCATAACATTTAAATTGTATGACGTTTTATTTTTTATAAAGTTTATCTAACTCTTCTTCCATTCGTTTTATCGTTTCCTTTAATGTTTCAATATCAGAACTATTTTTATCTTTAGAATCATTACTAGTACTATCCCTACTAACTGCTAAAGTAACATTTTGTGATGCATAAGTTTGCATTGTTAATCCAATTAATTGTAACCAGTTACCAATACTATCCTGTTCTTCAATTGATAATTCCTTAGCTAAAATAAGTCCTATTATAAAAGCTGATGTTGTAAAACTATAAGGATCAATATTAAATACTGCTCTTTGCATATAATCACCTTTTTATAATATATGCAACTTTTTAATACCGGTTAGATTACTTATTCATTATTATATCGTAACAATTCTCTAATATCTTCAACTGATAAATTTTGAAAACTTTTATATTCATCCCCATCTTTTTCAATTAATTTATCACTTAGTATTTTCTTTTTATTTTGTAAATCAAGAATCTTTTCTTCAATTGTTCCTTTAGTAATTAATTTAATAACCTCAACTGTATTCTTTTGACCAATTCGATGTGCTCTATCAGTCGCTTGATTTTCCGCTTGTGGATTCCACCATAAATCTAAGTGAATAACAATATCAGCACTAGTAAGATTAAGACCAGTTCCTCCACTCTTTAACATAATTAAGAATATATTCGTATCATCATTATTAAAGTTATCAACTAACTCTTGTCTTTTCTTACTACTAACCGAACCATCTATAACATAACTAGTAATTCCTTCTTTAGTTAAATTATCTCTAACGATATTTAAAGCGGTTTTAAAACTTGTAAATAATAATATTTTATGACCATTACCTACCGCTTCTTTAACTATTTTTACTAAGTTCTCAATCTTAGATGATGGTTTATCATAGTTTTCAAAGATAATTTTTGGATCAATACATACTTGTCTAAGTCTAGTTAACAAAGTAAGTATTAACATTTTATTTTTAGTAAAGCCATCACTTACTAATTCTTCCATTTTATCTTTAGCATCTTTAACACAAGAAGCATATATTTTCTTTTCATCATCACTTAAATCGATATAAATATTATTTTCTAACTTATCTGGTAAATCTTTTAAGACCTCCCCTTTCTTTCTTCTTAGAATAAAAGGCTTAACTTGTGTTCTTAATTTATCAAGAGTAAGATTTGTATTATCATCAAAGTCATTATTAATTTTATATTTCTCACTAAATTTACTTTTACTAGCTAAAAATCCTGGCATAATATAATCAAAGATACTCCAAAGCTCTAAAACTGAGTTTTCTACTGGCGTTCCTGTTAAAGCAAGTTTAACCTCACTTTTTATACTCTTAACCGCTTTTGTTAACATAGCCGTTGGATTTTTAATATTTTGTGCTTCATCAATAACCATTACTTTAAAGTTCATCTCTTGATAAATTTCAAGATCTTCTCTTAATAGTCCATAGCTAGTAATATAAACATTGCCATCATACTCACTTAATTTTTTATGTCGCTCTTTTTTCACTCCAACAAAAATATTTCTTTTAATATCATCACTAAACTTTCTAAACTCATTATCCCAGTTATAAACTAAGGCAGTAGGTGTTACTATTAATATTTTCGCCTTACTATCTTCTTCTAAAACTCTTCTAATAAATATAATAGTCTGTAAGCTCTTACCAAGTCCCATCTCATCAGCAAGAATTCCTCCTAAGCCACATTTATAAAGATTATAAAGCCATTTAACACCTTCTTGTTGATATGGTCTAAGAAGCTCTTTTTCTTCTTTCGTAAATTTAACCGCTATATTTTGATATTCTTTAAAGTTTTTAATAAATTGATCAAACAATGAGTTAGTTTTAATAAAGCTATTTTTACTTTTTAAGCTATCAAGATATATCGCTCTAAATTTAGGTATTTCCCCTTTCTCTTCTTCTAAATCTAAATCTTCTTTTAACTCTTCTAATTCTCTAATAGAAGGATCTAATAAGTCTAAGATATCTCCACTTTTTAGTTTATAATAGTGTTTCTTACTTTTTAAGCTTAAGAATATATCATCCAACTCACTAGGGTTAACATTATCTAATTTAAATTCATAATTTAAGATATTATCTTTGCCAATACTAAAACTTGTTGTTCCTGATACTTTCTTTACAAGCATGGTATTTTTAATTTTTTCACTTGTAAAAACATCATAATCTTCAGCAAGCTTATCTAGCCCTTCTTCAAAGAATATTCCTATCTCATCAATATCGTATAATCTTAACGCTTCATCAAATCCATACCTTTGTAGTTCTTTAACTATTTTCTCCTCAAACTCTTGATCTCTAATAACATTTTTATTTTTCTTATCAAAATAATTTATCTCTAAATTATCATATATGAAAAGCAACTTACATTCAATATAGAGTTCTGTGATATCAAAGTATAATTTTACTTTAGGTGTTTTTACAATCACTAAGTCATCAACTGATGAATCTAATGTCACATTATCTTTAATAGATGGTATTAAATATTTTTTCAAATCTTTAAAAGTATCTTTATCAAAAGTAAGACTAGTAACCTCTTCTTCTAGTAAATTACGAACAATAATTCTTTCTGTTTCTGTAAGTTTATAAATACCGTTCTTATCGATTAAATAGCTATAATCATCAGTAAGTTCTTTAAGATTTTTCAAATCATAGTCAATATCTAAGATATGATTATCATCTTTATCTTTAGTTAATTTAAAGGTAAATGGTAGATGTTCAATCAAAGGTAATTCTCTATTTATCCCCACTGCTTCAACATAAATAGAATCAACAAGGTAAAATAGTTCATCTAAAAGTCGTTTATTGAGATCTAAATAATTATCATAACGATAACTCTTAGCATAGGCATGATCAATAAAGGTTATCATCTTTTTACTGTCTTCATCAAAATAGTAGTTTTTGTTATTATAGATAAAGTCTTTACCAAATTTAAGTTCTCCTCCATAGTAGTATTTATCAATGAAGGAACTAACTTTATTACCCAAAGCATATAATTTACTTGCCCCTATTTTAAACCTAAGCGAATAAAAGTATTTGTATTCATTATTATAATAGCCATAGTAGTTTCTTTGGCTTTCTAACTTTAAAAACGGAATAATCTTTGCTTCTTGTTTAACAACTTTACCATTATTACTAACTTTCTTAACCTCTTTTATTAAATTAGAAATAACTAATTTAGACATATCTTGACTACTAAGTTTAAAGTAATCATTTTTATATTTAACTAATACGGCTGCTAAATGTTTACATGAACCAGTTAGAATAAACTGTGGACAATTACAAGAATACGCCTCTAATTCATTATCTTTATTAATATCAAGACTAACAATATATGATCTATCCATATGTTCAGAGTAAACTACATAACTTTGCTCTCTTAATTTACCACTAGGACTTTCTCCAACATATCGCACTTTTCGAGAGTCATAGTTCATTCCTTTTTCTAAGTCACTATCTCTTACAATATCTAATATTTCATCTGTCATAATACAAACCACTTCCAAAATTAATAATCTCCTAGCTTACTATATCATAACAAAAGAAAAAAAGCTATTTAAAGCTTAATATTTAACATAGTTTTATAAGTTTTTTTTAACCTTTCTTTTTTATCATGATTCATATCAATAAAGTTAATATGTAATTGATATCCACTATCGAAACTAAATAGTAATTCTACTTTACCTGGTTTAAAGTTAATCGCTCCAGATGAAATAGAAACATAAGGAAAAATATGAATTTTCTTATAATAAACAGCTAGAGTATCACGATCAAACAAAATCATTTTTTTGTCAGTAAAAACAGCATAGTCCTTACTATTTTTATAACTACCTAAAATAGTTTCTTGACTACTAACATACTCTTTAGCATAATCAGGTAACTTATCTACTGCAATCTCTTCCTTAAAATCAAAATACTTAGATAACTCTTTAAACTTAATATACGACATAAACCTCACCTACTATCTTTATTTAAAAGATATCATCAGTAATAATAATAGTCAAGTATCTTGTCATAATTTGTTAATCCTTTTTTAAAATGTCACCATATCATTAGTTAAAATGTCACCACTAAGTTTTATAATTTCTTTATAAGCAAATCATTGATAATAGGCAGTAATAACTCGTCATACTTGCTGTAATATCTTATTTTTAAGATATTACGCACTTCAAAAGAGTTTTTACTGGGTCCCTGTTGTCAATGAGGAATTATAAAGAAATTATACTATAAAATCGGTGACATTTTAACTAATGTTTAACAGTATCTTGTCATAATTTTACAGAATTTGTGTAACTATTCAGACTATTAATTTAATTGCATAATCTTTATTTTAAAACTTTCCTCTTTTCAAATTTAAGTCTAGCAGACTATTCTTCTAATATTAATATACTTTTTATATCTAGTATAAGCAAAATTATAGTCACCTTTCTTGTCTTGGTACATACGTTTGCAACATTATCATAAATATAATCGTATATTTCTTCATCTTAATGATTTCTTTTCAATATAACTTTTATATCATATTTCTATTTTTTCTTTTAACATCATTAAAATTCTCTTTTTGTTTAAAAATTGTTTTTTAGTACAATATCTAACACAACCAAAAGTTTTATGAATTAATCATTTTGATTGTCTGTTGGATATAGTCTAGACTTATAGATACCTCCCTGATGTAGTCAGTTTAGTATTCAGAATAATTGTTTAATAATAACTTTTTTGATTTTTTAAACGCACTTTCCTTATAAATAAAAAAGAAGCATAAAATTATGCTTCAATCAATTATTTTATTATTATTTAGCTACATTAAAAGTATAAGTAACACTATTACCTAAATTATCTGTAACTACAACAGAATTTTCTCCATTTTGGAATGTATAAGCATGACCATCATTAATATCTACATAAGTACCTGTATGTGGTAACTGTGTTCCATTAATAACAACACTTGCTATTCCATTTTCATCATATAATTTTAAGTTTAATGTTTGATAAACACCATCGTTTACAACAGTACCAGCATTAAAACTATATGTAGGAACAGTTTTATCAACATTGAATGTATAAGTTGCAGTATTTCCTAAATTATCTGTAACTACAACAGTATTTAAACCATTTTGAAAAGTATAAGCATGTCCATCATTAATATCTACATAAGTACCTGTATGTGACAATTGCGTTCCATTAATAACTACACTTGCTATTCCGTTTTCATCGTGTAATTTCAAATTTAAAGTTCCATAAACGCCATTGCTTTCAGTAGTACCACCATTGAAACTATAAGTAGGAGCTGCTTTATCAACATTGAATGTATAAGTTGCAGTATTTCCTAAATTATCTGTAACTACAACAGTATTTAAACCATTTCGGAATGTATAAGCATGTCCATCATTAATATCTACATAATAACCTGTATGTGGTAATTGTGTTCCATTAATAACTACACTTGCTATTCCATTTTCGTCATGTAATTTTAAATTTAGAGTTCCATATACCCCATTATGCTCAACTGTTCCATCATTAAATGTATAAGTTGGAGCCTTTTTATCAACAACGAAAGTATATGTTGCTGTATTTCCTAAATTATCTGTAACAACCACTGTATTTGTTCCATTTTGGAATGTATAAGCATCTCCATCATTAATATCTACGTAAGTACCTGTATGTGGTAATTTGGTTCCATTAATTACTATACTTGCTATTCCATTTTCATCATGTAACTTTAAATTTAATGTTTTATATACATCATTATAGTCAACTACATCACCATTAAATGTATAAGTTGGAGCCTTTTTATCAACAACGAAAGTATATGTTGCTGTGTTTCCAGCGTTATCTGTAACAACTACTGTATTTGTTCCATTTTGGAATGTATAAGCATCTCCATCATTAATATCTACGTAAGTACCTGTATGTGGTAATTGGGTTCCATTAATTACTACACTTGCTATTCTATTTTCATCATGTAATTTTAAATTTAATATTCCATATACCCCATTGTATTCAATAGTTCCATCGTTGAATGTATAAGTTGGCACTTGAGTGTCTACTTTAATATTGATAGTAGTTTCACGGCCCATCTCATCAACAGCAGTAATTTTGTATTTACCAGTTTCTTCAATTACATAACCATTTTCTACCTCATAGCTTTCATCTTCATGATAAACTGTTATTGTTTTTAAAGAAGTATCATCAACTTGAATTACAGCAGGATTGTAAACTCCTCCTTCTTCTAATCCAACAAATACAGGATTACTATTATCAAGTATTACTTTATCAAATCTCTTCTCATACTCTTGTTTTTCACTATAAGTAATATCTGCATTAGTATAGGCTCTACCTTCATTATCTGCTAAATCTCTAATGCCATATACACTGAATTGAATTTCTCCTTCACTCAATCCTAATTCTTCAGTAATAGCAACATCTAGATAGTAAGCATAACTATTGTTCTCTAAATCAGAACTTTCTTCTGTATAATATGTTTCAAATTCTTTATTACCTATTTTAACAATAGGATTAGTTGCTAATTTTTCATCAAAGTAAGTTAATACTCTTACTTTTTTACCATAAGTAATATAATGAGCATCTTCATTTTCACTTATAAATCCAGTAATACCTAAAATTTTAATGCTAGGTACAGTTGTATCTAAATATACAACATGCTTATTAGTAGGTTTTTCAACATCATCTGTTGTATTTCCTGCTAAATCTTGAATGCTAGTTACTAACATTGTGATTTTTCCATCACTCATCTTAGTATCTTCATCAATTGTATATCTGATTGAATATGTATATTCACCAGCATCATTAGGACCAGTTTCAACTACATCTTCAACTACATATTCATTACCATCATTTATTAATGTAAATGTAGGTAATTCTTTTAATTTTTCACTAAATCTAACATAAGAGTAGATTGTATCTCCTACTTTAGCATAAAATTCTTTTTGCTCGTTAATATCACCATCTACTAAAATATTAGCAGCTTTAACTACAGCTTTTGTATTATCTATAGTTACACTTGGATATGTTTCTTCATTAATATCATCTTGAGTTAGATTAACTCCAACATTACCAATAGCATCAGCATATCCATAAACCTCAAATGATAATATACCATCACTTAAATTCATATCTTCTGTTAGTTTAATGTCTGCATAATATGCATATTTTGGACTATTTTCACGATATGTAGCAATAAATTCAGTACCGCCTAATCTAACTGTAGGTTCTGTGCCTAATTCTTCATCAAAGTAAAGTCTTACACGAACAGTATCACCATATTTAGCATATAGTCTTCCTGTTTCATCAGTAAATTGATCAAGATTAACAATACCTAGCGATCTAATTACTGGTGCAGTACCATCATAAGTAACTTGTCCATAATTTTTGGTATTCGTAACATCACTATTATCTAAGGTAATAGTATTACCAGCTTTATCATATATATTTGTGATAGTAAATGGAATCTCTTTTCCATCTTCTAAATCAGCAACTGTATTATCAATAGTAAGATCAGCTATACATACATACTTACCATAATCTGTTTCGTTACATTTTCTAAATGTTACACTTTGTGAATTACCTATAGTTAATACAGGTAGTTCTGTTAATTCTTCATCAAAATTAACCTCAACTCTTAATGTTTGACCATTTCTAATAGTCTTACGATTATTTTCATCACTAACATTAAGAATATAAACCCATTTTTGTTCTTCAACATGTTTATCAATTACAAATGTTATTGTCTTTGATTTATTTCCAGCTTTATCAGATACATAAACAGTATAAGTACCTTCTTCAGTTATTGGATCACCTGGTTTATATGGTTTAACTGTTTCTTCACCTCTTTTAAGATGTACAGTACCAGGATTAGTATCATCAATAGTAACTGCAACAGTAGTATTATAGTATTTACCATCTTCTACACCACCAACTACTGGATTAGTTCTATCGATTGTAAATGTTAATGTTGCTTCATTAAAAGCTTCATCAACAACTGTTACAACATAAGTACCTTCTTCAGTAAATGAATCAGTAAAATCTATTGGATTACCATTTAATGTTACTGTTGTTGTAACATCAGTAGTATCACTTATAGTTAAAGTAACACTATCTTCATCAGTGAAACTATTATCAACAATACCACTAATAACCGGACGAGCGTTATCGTTTAGTATCTTATTAACAGTTTCAAGACGATTTGCTAAATTATCTTTAGCAGAACCATCGATTAAGTTGTTAACTAACTCTTCTATTTTTTCTTCATCACGGTAATCTATTGAATCTAGAATACCATCTCTATTAGTAGAATTAGCAACCTTTTCTTCTAATCTTTCAATTAAAGCTGTAACATCAATAATATCTTGTACTGCTTCAAGACGATTATTTAATTCATCTTTTTGTGATTGATTAGTTACTTTGCCCACAAGGTCAGCTGCATAGTCAACATCTCCTTGTGTAAGAGAAGACTCAGCATTTTCAACGGCTTTTAAAGCTTCAGCATAATAATCATCAGTAATAACTGGTACTGTAGGTGTAGTTCCAGTATCACTACCATTACCAGATCCAGTACCATTGTTATTTGTATTATTACCAGTTCCAATAATGCCATCACCACTAGGACCAGTTGTATAACCAGTCTCACCATTATAAGTAGTGATATCTTGTTCATCAACTGCTGTTAATGTATTACCATCTTCTTCATCTGATGATTCATCATCTGAAGATTCAACGTCATCACTTTCTTGATCAGAGCCTTGTCCTTCTCTTTCTTCAATATCTCCTTCCTCAAAATTTTCTTGATTATCAGGATTTGCGAATACAAAAGATCCTAAACCAATAATCAAGAATAAAACTATGGCAATAAGTCCTATTTTTTTCTTATCCATAAAATCCTCTCCTTGCAATTATATTCTATCATTTAATTAACAAAATGCAACTAAATTTTACATTTTTAGATAAAAAAAGTACCAAATTTTAACTTTTGGTACTTAAAAAAGCCTGATTTTTGTAATTGGCCACATTCTTAGAGCAATTTCTCCAATTATATCTTCTTTAGAAACTAGGCCTATTTTCCTGCTATCAAGGGAATTATCTCTATTATCACCTAATACAAAATACATACCTTCTGGTACCTCATTATAACCTAAATCTTGTAAATCAAAGTCGGGTGTATCCACATCTTTCAAATAATCTTCTGCATAATAGCGACCATTTATATAGACTTTATTATCTATTATAGAAATATGATCTCCAGGAAGTCCTATAACTCTTTTAATTAAGTACTTTGTATCTTCATAAGTAAAAGCGATTATATCTCCTCTTTTAACATCTGTAAATCTATACTTAGCTTTATTTAATATTAACACCTCTTGATTATCTAAGGTAGGACTCATCGAATCACCTACAACTTGTGTAATTGATACTACATATACCATTAAAAATAGTAAAACAAATATGATTATAAAAAACTTTATTGCATCTTTTAAAAACTCTTTAATAGTTAACCAGTCCATAATATTACCCTTTTCTATTTCTATTTTAGTCTCATCGAATTAAAATATAGCACATATATGGGGTAAAAGCAAATTAAATTATTTCAATTAGATCTTCAGAATACTTTTCTACTACATTATCATACATAGTAATTTCTTTTATAAAGATAGATCTTTCTTTATATGAATAAGGACAAAGAATATATACTCTATTTTTTGTTCTTGTTAAAGCTACATAGAAAAGTCTCCTCTCTTCTGGAAATAATATTGGTTCTTCTTTTTTATTTGATAATAACGCAATAACAGGTTCATCTTTAATAATACTAGGAAATCCCCTCTTAGCATTAATAGTATTAAGTAAAATTACCTGGTCAAACCCTAATCCCTTAGCTTTATGAATCGTCAAATAAGTAATATCAATATTTTTGTTATCAAGTAAAACAACATGATCACCATCACCCTTTTTTAATAATGATATATCATAAAAATAATTAATATCATTATTATATCTACCTAATAAAAGTATTTTATCTTTAGGATTCTCTTTATAAATATCCAAAATAATTCTCTTTAAAACCACCCCAATTTGAGCGTTTTCCATATTATTGTCATAATAATTTATAATTATAGGATTTTTTATATGCTTTTTAGTAATTAATCTTTTATCTATTTGCAAAGGATTTTTAGAAATAAATTTATAAGCAACATCAACAAGCTCTTGACTATTTCTATAAGTATTAATAATTTTTAATATATCAGCATAACCATTATATCCCATAAGTTCATAGAAATTTGTAAACAGTGATACATCTGCTAAAGAAAAGGAAAAAATTGATTGGTAATCATCTCCTACCGCTACTATTTTAGCATTAAATAAAGTTGATAATTCTTTAATAAAGTTATACCTTTGATAAGAAATATCTTGATATTCATCTATAAATATATAATCAAATTCCAGTCTTTTATTTTTCAATAAAGCTAGTTTTTTATAAGCATAATTAATCATATCTTGAAAATCAATCTGATAATTACTATGAATAACATGATTATAATAATTATAGGCTTTTCTAATAAATTTTAATTGTTTTACTATTGTCTCATCACTAGTAGAGTTTATTAAGTAATCAAAATCTTTTAAAGTTAAATTACTAGCTTTAAATCTATTTATGAACAGCCTAATTATTTTAGTAGCTTTTAAAAAACTAGCATCAGTAGATGTTTCTAATATTCTAAAATAAACTTTTTCTAGACTTTTTTCTACTAATGGTATATTTCTTTTTTCCAATTCTTCTTTCAATTTTTTAATATAATCACTACCATCATCATATTCACTATATAATTCTATCAAATCAGTGTTATATTTACTATGTAATTCTCTTTTCTTTTCAACTAATCTATTATAATAGTTAATGTCATCTAACGTATAATTACCATCTTTATTATATTTAGTTAATCCATAAAATTCTACATATATTTTCTTACCATTATAATTAATTGTAAAATCAGGAGAATAGCTAGCTTTAGAAAAAAGACTATAAGGATATACCTCCTCATAATGATAGTTTATATTGTTACGATATAAAAAATTAGCAATACGCACCTCACCTAATGATTTAACATATTCTCCATTTATAGTCCTATTATATCGAAGACGATTTTCTATTTTATTTTTAACTATTTCCAAAAGATTATCTTTATCTTGCCAATATTTTTTTTGCATATAAAAATTATAATATTCTTTAAAACTACGATAAGTAAAAACCTCATCATGAAAGTTAACTTTTCCTTTAAAAGCATCCACAAACTCTTTTAAAAGAATTTTATCTTCAAATACAACATCTTTAATATATTTATTAAGTATTGCTATCATTTTATTATTGTCTATTATTTGTAAAGGCTTATCTGTTAACTCCCTTAATATATTCATACCAAGTTTATGAAAAGTTAGTACCTCTATATTAAGATTAAAATCATCATTAATTCGAAACGACAGTTCATCTCTTGCTTTATTAGTATAAGCTAAAACTATTATTTTACGCGGATTAACACCGAGTTTTTCTACTAAGTATTTAGCTTTTGCAGTAATAACTGTAGTTTTACCACTACCAGCACCTGCCACTACTAATGAATAATCTTCATCAGTTACAATAGCACATTTCTGGTATTCATCTAATATTATATTAGAATCTACATTTTTAAACATATTATCAAAATATTCTCTATAAGTACTTAATGTATTATTTATAAAGTTGTTATTGTGACTTTTAATAAGACTATAACCATTGCTAGTTATCTCTTTAAGTTTATCTTTATTAACAGAATCTAAAAGATCTTCATTACACTTATAAAAAGCAAATATATCTTTGTATTTATCTAAAAAACAATCGAATTCTTTTTTAGAAATAAATTTATTATTAGTAAACATATGCTCAAAATCACTTATACACTTATTTACCGCTACATTATGGTAACTATCATAATTCATAAACTCACCTACTATAACAATAGTACCATAAAATTATCTATAATGCATTTAAAAACATCTCTATTTGAGATGTTAATGTTTTTATAGTTCGATTAGTTCATATTCTCTATTTCCTACACCAAGATCATAAGCTGCTTCAACAGTATGAACACCATGACGCGATTCAATTCTCTCTATTAATTTATCTCTACCTGGATCAGTAGAATTATATACTAAGTCAAGGCAAGCTTGATCTACTGCTACTGGATCTGTTGATGCTAAAATACCAATATCTTGCATACAAGGAGCTGAAGCATTACCATCACAGTCACAGTCAACTGATATATTTTTCATAACGTTAATATAAACAGCATTTCCTTTAAAATAATCAACTACACTACTAGCAGCATCGGCCATAGCTTCTAAGAATCTATCTTGCTCTGGTAAATTATCCCATAATTTTGTCTGGTCAGCAACAGCACCTGCAGTATGAATTAAGGTCTTACCAGCAGAACTTGCACAACCAATAGATAATTGTTTTAAAGCTCCACCATATCCCCCCATTGCATGTCCTTTAAAATGAGATAGAACAAGTAAAGAATTATACTTTGCTAAATCTTTTCCAACATAGTTTTTCTTTAAGACTTTACCATTAGGAATATCTAATTCCATATCAGGTCCTTCTGCATCCATTAAGTCAAATGGAAAATATTTATCCCATTCATGTTCTTTAATTAATTCCCGATGTTTTTCTGTAGAGTTTCTTGCTCCTTCATAGGCTGTATTACATTCTACAACTGTACCATTAACATAATTAATTACATCTTTTACAAATTCTGGTCTTAAATAGTTTTGATTTCCTTTCTCACCAGAATGCATTTTAACTGCAACATTACCTTCTAATTTCTTTCCTACTGCTTCATATGCTTTAATTATGTTTTCTGGAGTTATCTCCTCAATAAAATATACTTTTGATTTTTCCATAATCTTTTCCTCCTCTAATTATTATACACTTTTTTTGCTTTTTTAATCTAATTTATTATACTCATCATCACTAACCGGTTCACACCACTCATTAGATGTCTCAACTCCAGGTACCTCTATTGCTAAATGACTAAACCAAGAATCTTTTTTAGCACCATGCCAATGTTTAACATTAGCAGGAATTGTAATAACCATGCCTGGTTTTAAACTAACAGCATCCTTCCCTTCTTCTTGGTACCATCCTTCGCCTGCTACACAAATAAGAATTTGGCCGCCACCACTTTTAGCATGATGAATATGCCAATTATTCCGACAAGCCGGCTCAAAGGTAACATTAGCGATAAAAAGATTAGTTTTATTAGGATCAGTTAAAGGATTTAAATAACTTTTACCTATAAAGTACTTAGCAAAAGCTGTATTCTCCTCTCCTAACCCAAAGTCACCGCCACGTTTTTCCGTCATTACTCTTCATCTCCTTTCCTTGTTATCTTCTTAACTAGATTAATAGTATTTAAGCTTCTAGGAAAACCTAGATATGGGACTAAACTTTTTATTATTTCTATTAGTAACTCTTTACTATTTCCTAACGCTAAATTAGCATTTATATGTGAGGTAAGTTGAGGTGTCACATCATAGTAAGAGGCTAAAGTAGCAAAAGTAATTAATTCTCTTTCTTTATTACTTAAATATTTTCTCGTATAAAAGTCTCCAAAACAATAACTTGCTAAATAATCCCAAATAAATTTAAAGTCTTCCCTTTCACCAGTTCTTGATTTCTCTATATTTTCTTTACCAAAAAGGTTATATTGCATTTCTAAACCTTTAGCATATCTATTATCATTACTAGTAATAGCAGCACTAACTATTTCTCCTAGAACCTCATCCATTATTTTTAGAAATGGATAAACTTTACCATAACCCAAATAAGGAACTGTTTTATATATCGCTTCTTTTAAAGACTCCTTATCTACTTTTGTAGATGCTTCAACTAATTTATCTTTAAATATTTCTTTACTTTCAGTCGCAATTAAAGCGGGAAGCAAAGTTAAATATTTATTTCTATCATCTAGATTAGTTTTAATATCATTTTTAATAAAATTATTAACAATATTATCTATTTCCATTATTTATTAACCTCCTTTATGAATTCATCAATAGTACTCTTACCAGTTACTAAATCATTACCTTGAAATTTGATAATTAATGAATGTGTAACATTAGGACAATACTTTTTAATATCTTGGGCAGTATGTCCAAACTAGCCACTATTAGTAATTACTGGCATAACTTTCTTATTTGTTAAATCATACTTAGTTAAAAACGTATGAACAATAGGAGCAAATGTATATCACCAAACAGGTGTTTCTAAAATAATGGTATCATAATCATCCGAAGAAAGATTAAGATCTTCTATTTCTCTTAAAATATTATTATTAACCTTATCTTGACCAACACTAACAACCTCACCGTAATCTAACCCATATTCTACTTTGGTCTCAATTTCATAAATATCAATATCATTAATTTTAGCTTTTATTAAATTAATTATAGTATGTCCTAATAAATAATCGCTTTTTTTCAGCATTTCACCTTCTTTCTTATAATCTCATTTTACAACTTAGACTGTACTCTAGGTCAAGAAATTTATTTTATCTATGTTAAGTTCTAGTTATTTTAGTCTATTTCTGCTATAATCAAAATATAATATTGTAAAAAAAGGAAGAGCTAATTTTGCAGTATTTAAAAATGGAGGTGGAAAAATGGATGAGGGCTGAATCTTAATTATAGGCTGGATAATTAAAAAATATTAGTAATAAAGGAGTGAAAAAGAAGTGTTTTGTGGTGAATGTGGAGCTAAAAACGAAAAAGGAGCTTCATTCTGTGCTGAATGTGGTGCTAAATTAGAAAATAATGAAGAAAAAGAAACAAAATCTTCTAGTAGTAAAAAAACTAGTCAAAAAAAAGTTACTAGAAAGAAAATGTCTAAAAAACAAAAAATTATCATTATTATTTGTATTGTCGTAGTTGTAGTATTATTTAGCTTATATCAAATTGGAGCTTATCTTACTAATCCAAAACAAATAGTTAAAGAATATATTGAGGCAGTTGAAAGTAAGGATTATGATAAGATATATGACTATGAGAACTTTACAGGAGATACTACTTTTGTCAGTAAAGATTTATATGAAACAAAAGTAAAAGGAACTTTAGAAGAGATTGAAATTACCAACTATAGTGTTGGAGAAACTACTTATGAAAATGAAGGTTTAACTGCTAATGTTAAAGTCAGTATGACTGTTACAAATGGTGAGGAAACTGAAACTGGTGATATTACCTTTGAATTAACCAAGGAAAAAGACAAAAAATATCTTATTTACAATAATTGGTCTTTAGATACCAAAGAGATGTTTAATGTAAGTCTAATTGAAGATTATGAAATAAGTGTACCTAAAGGCACAGAGGTTACTTATAATGATATTAAAGTTAGTGATAAATACTTACTTGATACATCAACAGATAGTACAGATATCTATTCCCTACCTCAAGTTTTAGGAGTAGATACTAAGGTTAATTTCAAATTAGCAAATGGGATGGAACTAAATGATAATGTAAGTCCATCATCTTATTATGACAGTTATGATTTGGAAATATCAAAAAATGACTTTAGTGCTGAAGAACAAGAAAAAATATCAACAACAATAACCAATAGTATTAGTAGTGCTATGGAAGGATTAAGTACTAACAAATCTTTTAATGAAATTAAAAATAATTTTGCAACAACCCAAAATTTAGATGATTTAGAAGAAGAATATAATGACTCGCTTGATACCTTCAATGATAAAAATTATACAATCAGTAACTTTGAAATAACTAAACTTAATATTTCCGCCATATCTTTTGATGATAATTATAACATTCGTGTAAATACAAGAATTAATTACAAATACACAGCTACATCAAAAGAAGATGGAGAAACTGATGATAATACTGATTATGACTACTTTTATTGTTATTTAGCATATGAAGATGGAGAATATAAATTAGTAGATATTGATAGTTTTCCAAGCGTATATGCATACTTTTTTTAGATAGAAAGGAAAGATAAATTATGGCAAAGTTTTGTACTAAATGTGGTAAACCTCTAAAAGATGGAAAACCATGTGATTGTGAAAAAGAAAATAAAAAAGAAGAAATAAAAGAAAAAATTGAAAATGATAATGATGAAAGTTCTGTTGATGTAGGAGCTGCAGTAAATAATTGTGTTAATATTTTATTAGGGATGATTAAAAAACCAAGTAATACATTGGCCAAAAAAGCTAATAAAAATAATTTTACTTTAGCAATTGTCTCTATTATTGTAAACGCCATTGTGTTTGGCTTAACTGTTCATTTTCTTTATAGTAATATTTTTGGCCATGAAGGATATGATCTTAGTTTTGTCTCATCACAATTAGAGATATTTACAAAATTATTTGGACTTGGTAGTATTACCTCTAACCAAGGTCTTAATGCCGGTATATTTATGATAATTATGTCTTTTATTATTATTGGAATATTATATTTAATGCATACAGGAATTTATAAAAAAGCAATTGATAGCAAAAAAATTGTTGGTTTAGTAGGAATTAGTGAACTATTCTTTACATTAGGACTTATTGTAACTATTATCGTTTCATTTATTAGTCCTATTGTTGCATTAATAGTATTCCTTCTAGTAGCATTATGCTTCTGTGTTCATATTCATCAAGGAATGCTAGAAGTAAGTGACATAAGTTCTGATAAAATTGTTTATACCGTTTCTATTAGTTTAGCAATCCCTGTTCTTGCATTTTTAACAACATTTGCAACAATGTTGATTATTGAATTAGGATTTTTATTAGGATAATATTAAGGAGGAATATAAATGGCAAAATTTTGTACAAAGTGTGGAAAACCACTTGAAGATGGAAAAAAATGTGATTGTGAAAAAGAAACTAAAAACGAAGAACAAAGTGTTGAAAATAATTTAGTTGATGGATCTTTAGATATCTTTAAAAATATTTTTGTTAATCCTTTAAAAACAGTAAAGAAATATGTTCATACTGAAAACTTAACTTTATCTTTAATACTTTCTTTAATTAATGTAATTGTATTTGGATTATTTTTCTATTTCTTATTAAATAGTTTTGTTAAAGGAGCTGTAAGTAGTATTATTGGTATTAGTTTATCTTCAAGTACTAATATTGATTTTATGAAAACATTCTTTGCAGGTATCGTAGGAATGGCTTTAGGATTATTACTTATTGCTGCAATAACTACTCTCTTTGCTTCTGTAATTTTTAAAGGTAAAGGATCATTTAAAGATTATTTAACTTTAACTGGAGTTATTACTCCAATCTCAACTGGAGCTTTAATTGTAGCAATTATATGTAGCTTTATTTCTTACAAATTAGCTTTAGCTGTTGCCTTTATTGGTGCCATTATCTATTTTGTTACATTTGTACAAAGTATGATTGATATTTATAAAGTTAACAAAGAAAGAATTTCTTATATTGTTGCTATTACAATTGCCAGTACTTATATTATTGCAATCTTTGCTACTTACAAATTATTAGAAGCTATATATTTATAATAACAATTAAAGAGTGCTTTGATTGCACTCTTTTTTCATACAAAAAACTGAACACTGGTCACCCTATTTATGTTCAGTTCTATCTATGGCTTATGCCTTTAGATAAATTAGAATCACTTAGATCCTAATATAATGCTAGCTTACCGCCCAATTATAAGCTAACTATAAACACTATTACTTTGTTCAAAGAACTATGATGAATAAACACCCAAAATTTCTTTTCACATACTATTTAATTAATAATGTTTACATTTCTATATTACTATATTTTTAGTATAAATTCCACTATTTACGAAAATATTTTTAATTTTATTTAGAAAGAAAGATAATCTATCTACCTTATAACTTATATTATTCTAATTCAAAAGCACCTGTATATAATTGATAATATTGACCTTTTAATTCTATTAACTGTTCATGATTACCACGTTCAATAATTTTACCTTGTTCAAGTACCATAATAGCTTTGGAATTTCTAACAGTTGATAATCGATGAGCAATTACAAAAACTGTTCGGCCATCCATTAATTTATCCATTCCATCCTGTACGATTTTTTCTGTTCTTGTATCAATTGATGAGGTTGCTTCATCTAAAATCATAACAGGAGGATTATTAATAGCACATCTTGCAATAGAAATTAATTGGCGTTGTCCTTGTGAAAGTTGAGCTCCATTTCCCGTAATTACTGTATCATAACCATTTGGAAGAAGCCTAATAAACTCATCAGCATTGGCTAACTTAGCAGCCGCAATAACCTCTTCATCAGTCGCATTGCTTTTTCCATATTTTATATTTGATTTAATAGTTCCAGAAAATAAATTTGTATCTTGCAATACCATTCCAAGAGATTTTCTTAAATCATCTTTCTTAATTTTTTCAATGTTAATCCCATCATATCTAATCTTACCACTATCAATATCATAGAAACGATTTAATAAGTTTGTAATAGTCGTTTTACCTGCTCCAGTCGCTCCAACAAAAGCAATCTTTTGACCAGGTTTCGCATAAAGAGTTATATCATGTAAAACTGTTTTTTCTTTCGTATATCCAAATGTAACATTTTCCATTTCAATATAACCTTTTAATTCAATGTATTCTAATCTTCCATCATGATATGGATATTTCCAAGCCCAAGAAGAAGTTTCATCTTTAGTTTCTTCAATCTTACCATCTTTATCTTTTTTGATATTCACAAGTGTAACATACCCTTCATCTACCTCAGGTTTTTCATCCATCATATTAAAAATACGACTAGCCCCTGCTAAAGCCATAACCACAGAATTTAGTTGGTTCATTACCTGGTTAATTGGTTGAGAGAAATTTCTTGTCAATTGTAAGAAAGAAACGATGGTTCCAATTGTCAATGTTAAAGTTCCATTTAAAGTTAAGATAGTTCCAATAATAGCAATACTTACATATTGTAAATTTCCTAAGTTATTAGCTATAGGCATTAAAATATTTACAAATTTATTAGCTTTATACATATCATTATTTAATTTATTGTTTAATCTTTGAAAATCCTTTTTCGCTTCCTCTTCATGAGTAAATACTTTTATTACTTTTTGCCCATTTAACATTTCTTCAATATAACCATTTACTCTTCCTAGCGAATTCTGTTGACTTAAGAAATATTTTGAACTTTTAGAGGTGATTTTCTTAGTAATTAATACCGTAATAGTAGTAAATATAACTACAAAACAAGTTAAAGGAAGACTTAAATAAAGCATTGAACAAAAGATAGTAATAATACTAAAGGCAGCAGATATCATTTGTGGCAAACTTTGTGATAACAATTGTCTTAGTGTATCAGCATCATTTGTATAATGACTCATAATATCACCATGCGTATTAGTATCAAAATAACTAATTGGTAATCTTTCCATCTTTGCAAACATTTCATCTCTTATATCTTTTAAGATTCCTTGGGCAATTACTACCATCATTCTATTATATATAAATCCCGTAATTATACCTACAATATAAATTAAAGCCATAATTCCAATAGCATGTAATAAACCTGTAAAAACAGGATTATCTACCTCTAGTAAAGGCGTTATATAGTCATCAATTAATTTTTGAAGGAATAAAGATCCTGCCACAGTAGAAATAGAGTTAATTACAATACATATAAATACAACTATAAAAGATATCTTGTAATTTTTCTTAATATAACTTAATAATCTTAGTAAAGTTCCTCTTTTAATTTTTCTACTCCTCATTAGTATCACTTCCTTTCATCTGTGATGTATATACCTCTTTATAAATCTTATTTGTTTTAAGTAACTCTTGATGAGTACCAATTCCATTAATTTTTCCTTTATCCATAACAATGATTTTATCACAATTTTCAACTGAAGAAATTCTTTGAGCAATAATAATCTTAGTAGTATTTGGTATTTCTTCTTTGAAAGCTTTTTGAATTAAACTATCTGTTTTCGTATCAACAGCAGACGTAGAGTCATCTAATATTAAGATCTTAGGTTTACGGAGTAGTGCTCTAGCAATACATAATCTTTGTTTTTGCCCACCAGATACATTGGTTCCACCTTCTTCAATATAAGTATCATAACCATCTGGAAATCTTGAGATAAACTCATCAGCTTGGGCAAGTTCACATACTCGTCTTACCTCTTCATTTGTTGCATTTTCATCACCCCAACGCACATTATCACTAATAGTACCAGTAAATAAGATATTTTTTTGAAGAACACAGGCAACCTCTTTTCTTAATGCTTCTAAATCATAATCTTTTACATTTTCACCACCGACTTTTAATTCTCCTTCAGTGACATCATAAAGTCTTGGTATTAAATTTACTAAACTAGATTTACCTGCTCCGGTTCCTCCAATAATTCCCACTGTTTCTCCAGACTTAATTTTTAAGTTTATATTTTTTAAGCATTCTTTCTTTTTATTATTAACATAACTAAAGCTTACATTTTTAAACTCAATTGAACCATCTTTTACAGCAGGAATTGGATTGTCTTTTATTTTTATAGTAGGTTCTTCATCTAATATTTCCACTATTCGATCCGCAGATGCCATAGAAATAGTAATCATTACGAAGATCATGGATAACATCATCAAACTAGAAAGAATTTGAATAGCATAAGTAAACATTGTCATAAGTTCACCTGTTGTTAAAGCAGTCATATTTGAATTTACAATAATAGTTGCCCCAAACCAAGAAATTAGTAAGATACATACATAAATTGCAAATTGCATTAATGGATTATTTAAAGCAATAATTTTTTCAGCTTTCGAAAATCCTTTATAAATTTCATTAGACACTTTTTTAAACTTAGAAATTTCTTCATTCTCTAAGACAAATGATTTAACCACACGTATCCCCGAAACATTTTCTTCAACAACGTTATTTAAACCATCGTATTTTTTGAATACCTTATCCATTAATGGATGTACTTTAATAACAATATAGAATAATCCAAACCCAATAATAGGAGCTAATATTAAAAATATTAATGATAATTCTACATTAATAGAAAAAGAAAAACATAAAGCAATAATTAACATTAAAGGAGCACGTACTGCAATTCTTATAATCATTTGATAAGCCATTTGAATATTAGTAACATCAGTTGTCAACCTTGTAATTAAACTACTTGTTGAGAATTTATCAATGTTTGAAAAAGAAAAATCTTGAACTTTAAAATATAAATCTTCTCTTAAATTTTTGGCAAATCCTGCTGAGGCTTTAGCGGCAAATATTCCCGAAAGCGCCCCAAAAATTAAAGATAAAAGAGCACATAAAATTAACTCAACTCCAATTTTATATACAACATTCATCTCTCCCTTATAAATTCCATCATCAATTAATTGTGCCATTAATAATGGTATCGCTACTTCTAGTATTACCTCTAGAATTACAAAAATTGGTGTTAATATAGATGATGTTTTATATTCTCTTACAGATTTTAATAATTTTTTTATCATCTCATTTCTCCTCCTTCGCATCTTTTAGTTTATTTTCTATTTTTGATAATATTAAATTTAGATTTTTCATTTCCTCACTAGTTAAACAAGAGTTTATTTTATTTTCCACTCTTGCAACTTTATAATGATTTTTCTTTTCTTGATTTAAACCTTTTTTTGTTAATACTAATTTTTTTAATCTAGCATCCTCTTTAACGGTTTCCCTTGTTAGCAAACCTTTTTTCTCCATTAAGTTTAATATTTCCGTTGCAGTTGACCTTCTAATCGATAATAATTCTTCAATATTTTTTTGATAGATATCACGTTTTTTGTTATTTTTCGCTATGTTGTAGTTTTTAGGGGCTGATAATCATAGTCACTATATAAATCAAAGAAATCAAAAATACTATAATT
>CALVIR010000002.1 GCA_944331915.1 uncultured Bacilli bacterium
ATGCTTAAAAAAGTGAATCTGTGGATAACACATTTTCACTTTTCTTTATTAAGTTTTATTTTTACCTAAACTCAAAATTAAAATTTCTTAAGCCTCTTCCGTGCTTCTCTTTCCAAATCTCTTTCTTTAATCGTTTCCCTCTTATCAAAGTTCTTTTTACCTTTACATAATCCAAGTTCGATTTTAGCTTTTCCCTTCACAAAATAAACTTTTAAGGGAATAAGGGTATATCCTTCTAACTTAAGTTTATTATCTAGTTTTCTAATCTCACTTTTATGAAGGAGAAGCTTTCTACTTCTAGTCTCTTCATGATTAAAGATATTTCCTTCCTTATAGTGATCAATAAACATATTAACAAGATATACCTCACCATTTCTAATAATGGCATAACTATCTTTTATATTCGCTTTACCAAGTCTAATTGACTTAATTTCTGTCCCCTTTAAAACAATCCCACATTCATAAGTATCTTCTATAAAATAATCATATCTTGCTCGTCTATTAATAATCTCCATCAAATCACCCCAAACTAGGCATTTCTATTGTCTGATCCAAAGAAAGCACAATCTGTTTATATTCCTCATAATAATCTTTATAATTAGGTAGTAAATCATCTGTTAAACTAGTATAAGGATAAACTACAAAGTTTCTTTTATTAGCATATGAAGAATAAGTATATAAAAGATTTGCTCTTGGATTTTTAAGTTCTATTGTTGTAACCCCGTTTTCCACAGTTTTGTGGATATCTATTCCAACCATAAGTCCTGTAAGTCTTTCAACTCCCACTTGATCAGAAATAAAATTACCTAAAGAATATATTACCATAGTCTTTCCGATAAAGGCAATAGGTTCAACAACATGTGGATGACTACCAATAATGATATCTACATCTAAAGAAGCAAGATAATTAGCAATCTCTTGTTGCGTTGAACTAACTGTTGTTGAATACTCTGTTCCCCAATGCATTGCTACTATAACAACATCAACTTGATCCCTAACTTTTTCAATATCTTCTTTTACTTTAACTGGATCATAAACATTATTTAAGTATTCTTTTCCTGAAGGAGTCTCTAAACCATTAGTCCATGTTGTATATGAAAAGAAAGAATAAGTAATTCCATTTATTTCTTTAATAATAACTTTATCTCTATCTTCTTTAGATAAATAACTCCCTGCTGTATAAACATTATCTTTAGAATTCCAATAATTCAAAGAATTAATAACTCCTGTCTCCCCTTTATCCATCGTATGATTAGTAGCAAGGCTCACTAAATTAAACCCTGCATCTATAAAAGCATCCCCTACCTCATAAGGAGAATTAAAACGTGGATAATTAGAAAGTCCTAACTCTACTCCTCCTAAAATTGTCTCTTGATTATAATATTTTAAATCATAATCTTTTAACAAAGGTTTAATCTCTCTTAACATTGGCTTAAAGTCGTAACTAGTACCATCATAAGCATCCTCATAAATAGCACTATGTATTAACGCATCCCCTACCATTACTAAAGAAGCACTCATTTCTTCTTTTTGAGGTGTATCAACTATAATAGGTTCTTCTTTTTCTTCCTTAACTGGTTCTTTATTTAAGTAAGAATATAAACCAAAACCTGCTCCCAAAACAAGGCCTAAACTTAAAGCCACTACTAAACAACCTAACCAAGTTAACCGCCTTTTTTTCTTATAACGTACCTCTTTTTTCATCACTACAATTTCTTAATTATTTTAAAATCAATAGTCTTCGCTTCTTTATTAGCATCTACTACTTTAATTAAAACCCTTTCTCCTATTGTATATTTAACTTTACTCTTCTCACCAACTAAAGTCATTCGCATCTCATCAAAGACAAAATAATCATCCATAAGTCTCACTGGTACTAATCCTTCAACAAGATTATCAAGTTCTACAAACATTCCAAAACTCATTACTGAAGATATCATACCTTCATACTCTTCACCAATATGACTCTCCATATATTCTGCCATCTTCATATCTTCAACTTCTCTTTCACAATCAACTGATGCTCTCTCTTTTGCTGAAGAATGATCTGCAACAAAAATAAGTTTTTCTTGATAATGATTAATTGTATGACTACTTAAATCATGATTAAAAAGATAAGTTCTCAAAAGTCTATGTACAGTTGTATCAGGATATCTTCTAATTGGGGATGTAAAATGTGTATAACAGCTACTACCTAAACCAAAATGTCCCACATTAGTAGGAGAATAAACTGCTTTCTGCATACATCTTAACAATAAACTTGTAAGAATTGGTCCTTCTTTTTTATCATGAACAAACTTAAGTAATTTCTGTACTGCCTTACTTTTATTACCTTTCAAATCTCCTGTTACATTATATCCTAAATTACTAACAAAACTTAAAAAATCTCTAATTTTCTCTTCCTTAGGTGTTTCATGAATTCTATAAATAAAAGGTAAATCCATATTATAAATATGTGTCGCTACACATTCATTAGCAGCAATCATAAAGTCTTCTATTAAATTTTCTCCCTTACCACGTTCTCTTTTGGTAATCTTATACGGAACACAATTTTCATCTACTAAAATCTTCGCTTCATCGACATCAAAATCTAAATATCCCCTACTTACTTTCATCTTTCTAAGTATAAGTGCTAACTCTTCCATCAGTTTTAAATCATCAACATAACTTTCATAACCTTCGGGCACTGTATTATTTTCTAAAATACTATTAACTTTTTTATAAGTCATTTGTATTCTTGATCTAATCACACTAGGAAAAATGTCATAATCAAGCAATTTTCCTTCTTTATCGTATTTCATTACACAACTAATCGCTAATCTATCAACATTAGGATTTAATGAACAAATACCATTAGAAAGTTCATGAGGAAGCATAGGAATAACTCTATCTACTAAATAAACAGATGTTCCTCTATCCATCGCTTCTTTATCTAAAGGACTACCTTCTTTAACATAATAGGAAACATCAGCAATATGAACACCTAGTGTATAAGTATCTCCTTCTTTTTTTATTGATATCGCATCATCAATATCTTTAGTATCATCTCCATCTATTGTAAATATTACCTCATCTCTTAAATCACGTCTACCTTTTAAGTCTTCTTCTCTAACCTCCATTGGAATATTCTTAACCTCTTCTTCTACCTCCTCTGGAAAACTAGCATTTATATCATACTTATAGACAATTGATAAGATATCAACTCCAGGATCATTTTTATGACCTATTATTTTAACAACTTTACCTTCCGCTTCTTTATTACTAATTCTTTTAAGTATTTCCACAACAACTTTATGTCCATCAACTGCATTAAGACTATTTTCTTTACTAACAATAACTTTCAAATTAACTTTATCTTCATCAAGTTCTACAACCCCTACTCCATTCTTAAAGTTAATCTCTCCTACATACGTATTACTTTCATGTTTTAAAACTTTAACAATTCTACCCTCTACTCTATCTATACTTTTTTTATTAACAAGCTCTACTACTACCAAATCTCCATGTATCGCCCCATTAATATTTTCTTTAGGTATATATATATCTACATCAGAATTATCAACATCTACAAAGCCAAATCCCTTTTTATTAGAGTGTAAAATACCTTTAAGCAAATGACTATCTTCAAACAACATATATTTATCTTTATTAGTATGATAAACTAAAGTCTCTATTTCTAGTTCTCTTAATTCTTTAAGTAAAGTCTCTAAATCATTAGTCCCTAATTTTTCTTCAATTTCTATAGCAGTAAGACTTTTACCTGCTGTCTTTAATATTGTAAGTATCTCTTCTTTCATTATATCCCTCAATTCTTAATTATATTGTACTCTATATTTATAAGAATGTAAAAGAAAAAAAGACTTATCTCACAGTCTTTTACATAAATGAATATACTAAGCAAATGACAAAGAAAGCAAAGCCTAGTAACATTGTTATACGGGTAATAACTAACTCACTACCACGTTCTTTTCTATTTTTAAATAATTCTGAAGAATTACCAGATAAAATCTGTGCCGCACCTTCAGCTTTGCCGCTTTGTAATAGTACGATTATTATTAACAAAATAGAGATTATTAATAAAGCTATTTGCATATCTACACCTCCAAGTAAACTACCAATATAATAGCATATTATATAGACTAATGCAAGAAAAAGAGCCTATTTACTAAGCTCCTCCTCAATTCTCATTAACTGATTATATTTACACATTCTATCAGTTCTAGACATAGAACCAGTCTTAATCTGTCCAAGATCAAGTCCAACCGCAAGGTCAGCAATTGTTGTATCTTCTGTCTCTCCACTTCTATGAGAAATAATAGTTTTATAATTATGCGCTTTGGCTAACTCAATTGTTTCTAATGTCTCTGTAATTGTGCCAATTTGATTTACTTTTAAAAGTATTGCATTACCAGCTTTATTATCAATACCTTTTTGTAAACATTCTTTATTAGTAACAAACAAATCATCACCTACAAGTTGAATCCTATCTCCAAGTAGTGCTGTTACTTTACTAAATCCTTCCCAGTCATTCTCATCAACTGGATCTTCTATTGAAATTATTGGATAAGTATTAACTAAATCTTCATAGTACTTAATCAATTCATCAGTACTAAGCACTTTACCTTCTCCAACTAAATTATATTTACCATCACTATAAAATTCGGATGCTGCTACATCAATAGCATAACATACATCTTTTCCTGGCTCATATCCAGCTCTTTTTACAGCTTCAGTAATTAATTCAAAGCCTTCTTTATTAGTTTTAAGATTAGGAGCAAAACCACCTTCATCTCCAACACTAGTAGCATAGCCTTTTTCTTTTAAAACATTTTTAAGACTATGGAACACCTCAGCACCTACTCTAACTCGCTCATGAATAGTATCTCTTTGAGGAATAATCATATACTCTTGAAAATCTAATGAGTTATCTGCATGAGCACCCCCATTTATAATATTCATCATAGGAACAGGTAAAGTTTTACCATCACCAACATATTCATATAAATCTTTTCCATTAGCAATAGCTGCCGCTTTTAAACAAGCCATAGAAACACCAAGGATAGCATTAGCACCTATTTTACTTTTTGTCTTAGTACCATCTAACTCTATCATCTTATAATCTATTTCTTTTTGTTTAGTAACATCCATGCCTACTAGATTATCACGTAAAATAGTATTAACATTATTAACAGCATTCAATACCCCTTTACCATTATATCTAGTTTTATCTCCATCTCTCATCTCTAAAGCTTCTCTTTCTCCTGTAGAAGCTCCACTAGGTACAGCAGCCCTAGCCATAATACCATTATCTAGTATTACATCAACCTCAACAGTAGGGTTACCTCTTGAATCTAATATCTCTCTTCCTATAATATTTTTTATGTTCATAAAATCATTCCTTTCTAAACATCTATATTATAACACTGTTTTACTAGTAATTGTATTATTTTTCCTTTTAATTAATCTTTTTCCAACACTTTCTCTATTTTCTAAAGTACTGGAATTACTAGCAATATACTCACCTAAATTAACATATCCATAATTTTTTTCATTATAATAAAATATCTTAGGAGAAAATCCGCATATTTTTTTTAAAGAAAATATATATTCATAATCTAACTCTAAAGAAATACTAACTAACTTATCTACTATATCAATAGTTTTATCAACTGCAGAATCTTTAGTATCTCTATATATAGGATAAAACTTAACATTTTTTACTCCTAACAATGATGCCAAATATAAATCTCTTTGACTATCAGCAACTACAGTAGTATTAAGATTAAATGGATATATCAAGCACATTTTTCATTCATATTCTAAATTCTTCTTCATTATTATCACAATTTCAAACTAACATAACATTTATCTCTTAAGAATTGTTTAATTTTATCAGTATCTTTTCCTTCATAATACATAATTAACATCTTTTTATAATCTTCTACTAAATCACTTGAAATAGAAATAATCCCTAATCCTTTTGATATCAAATGATGATTAGCAAAAATAACAGCAGTTCTCTTATTACCATCAATAAATACCTGTCTTTTCATAACATACAGCATTAACTCTATTGCAAGACTAATATCATCTAATTTACTTTTTAAAAGTCCATTCAACTCTTCTACAACTTGACTTTCTATAGGAATACTAGGCATCCATGTTGTGCCACCTATCTTAGCTGGAGTACTCCTAACCTTACCTGCATTATAATAAAAACCTTCAAGAATTAACCTATTAATTTGTGATAAAAAAGAAAAGTTCTCTTCAGCCATAATAACATTTTCATCCAAAACAAATTCCCAAGCATGTTTCAAATTAATAACTTTCATAATATCGGTAGAAGTCATTCCATTTACTTTACCACCTGCTATGATACTTTCTGTATCTGCATAAGTAGTAACTACACCTTCTAACATTGCTTGATTATAAATAGAGTCTACTAAATTTCTTTTAGCAAAATCTATATTAAGCTTAACCTCATCACTAAGTTCACTCTCTTGATAATTTAACTCTTTCAACCTCTTTTCTAAATTCTTTATTTCTTTTTTTAACTCTTTAGACTTTAAATTATTATTTAAAATTAAATTATAAAGATCATCACTATATTCTCCTACATACTTAGATACATTCCTTCCAAGTTCTCTATAATGCACATAAATATATTTTTTATCATCTTTTTCTCTTACCTCAAGAGAGCCACATATCATATTATTAAGTTGTTCTTCTAAATTATGTTTATAATGTAAAGTGTTCATTATTTCAAAATTATTATTCATAAACACCACCCTTTCTTAAACATATTATACATCAAAAATAAAAAATGTGAAACATTTATTGAAATTCCTTAATATTTTGTTTCACATTTTTCTTATTCTTAAACTCTCTCATTGATATTGCAGAAACCAAATTAACAGGAACCATATCACTATTATCTCTTTTTTCTGCAGCAGCCACATAAGCTTCAGGATAAAAATCTCCTAATATACTAGCAGCATAATTAACATCCTTAATAGAGCTTTCTTTTAAAAACTCATCAACATATAAATTTAACTCCTCCATTTTAGATTCATAATCAGGCAGAGTATTTCTTCCATAAGTAACAAATACTCTAAATAAATATTTAAGTCCTAACTCTTCCGCTTCTTTTATATCATTTTCAAAAGTAACTATATCACTATTCTTATCAAAAGTAAGTACCAAAGTATTATAATCTTCATCTTTAAATCTAGTCATTATCTTTAAACCTTTCAACTATATCTCTAAATTCATCACCTCGATCTTCACACTGTTTATATTGATCCCAAGAAGCCGAAGCAGGACTAAGCAATACTGTATCACCAGCTATAGCAATATCATGAATATACTCCATCGCTTCCCCTAATTTTTCATAAGTAGTAGTTTTAATTCCTATACTATCACCATATTCTTTAACTCTATCCCGACACTCTCCAATCCCAACTATTTCTTTAACAGGACTAACATAATCATCTAAATCATGAAAATTCTGTCCTCGTTCTAAACCACCAAGTATTAAAATAACATTCTTATCAAATGATGATAAAGCAATAGTAGTACATTTAGTATTAGTCGCTTCTGTATCATTATAATAATCTACTCCATTAACTTTATCTATAAACTCTAATCTATGTCTAACTCCAGAAAAAGTCTTTAACACACTAATAATATCTTCATTAGCAACTCCTACCTCTTTTGCAATCATTAAGGCTCCTAAAGCATTTTCCACATTATGATTACCCTTAAGTAAGAATACATCTCTATCCATAATTTCTTCATCATAATAGTATAATTTATTATTTTTTAGATAAGCCCCATTAATTTCTCTTTTACTTGAAAAGTATTTAATATCACTAAGAATATCTTTAACACCATTCATAACATCATTATTTTCAATATTTACAATTGCAATATCCTCATCAGTTTGTTTAGCAAAGAGTTTTAATTTTACATTCTTATATGCTTCATAACTACCAAAGAAATCTATATGAGCTTCTGACAAATTCGTCATTAAAGCAACATGTGGTTTAAACTCTTCCATATTCGCTAACTGTTGACAAGAAACCTCCATAACAATAATATCATTATCTTCAAGTTTCTCTAAAAAACTACATAATGGATAACCAATATTTCCAGCTAAATGAACTCTCTTCCCAGATTTTTTTATCATTTCATAAGTAAGAGTTGTTGTTGTTGTCTTCCCGTTAGTACCTGTAATACCAATCAAAGTAACTGTACTAGGTAATAATCTATACGCCATTTCCGCTTCATTAATAACAGGAACACCAAGTTCCAAAGCTTTCACTACATATTTATGTTTATTAGAAATACCAGGATTTTTAATTATATAATCAAAACTAGCTAAATCTAAATCATCAGGATGTGTATCAAAAATTAACACAACTCCTAATTTCTCTAATTCTTTAATTTTATCTTTATCTTGTTTATCTTTTGAACCACCATCATTTAAAATAATAGTATTACCTCTTTTCGCCAAATACTTAGCAGCTTCATAACCACTCCTAGCCATTCCTAAAATTAAAATCTTATTATTTTTAAACATAGTAACCCTCCACTATAATTATACTAAAATTTCTAAATAATTAAACCCTCTAATTGAAAAGTCAGAAATATATTGTTATAATTTAAGAGAGATTGCAAGGAGGCAGTTCAATGAAAATAATAACTTTAGATGAACATCAATTTGATGAGTTTGCTAAAAACAACAAATACCGTAATTACTATCAAACCTCAAATTATGGTAAAACCATTAGCAAACATGGATATAACATTCATTACATCGGTATTATTGATGAAAACGACAAACTTTTAGGTGCTGCCCTTTTATTATATAAAGAAGTTTTTATGAACTATAAAATCGCTTATGCTCCTCGTGGTTTTTTACTTGATTATATTGATTTAAATATGTTAACAGAATTTACTAACCGCTTAAAAAAACTTTTAAGTAAACAAGGTTATATATCAATAAAAATAGATCCTTATATTCCTGTTAATATTAGAGATAATACTGGCAAAATTATAAACATTAATAATGAAGCTAATATTATATTAGAAAATTTAAAAAGTATTGGATACAAATATATGGGTCCTAATCTTTTCTTTGAAGATGAAAAACCAAGATTTGAAGCTTTAATAACTTTAAATGATGATATAAAAAAAATCTATCACAAATTTGAAAAAAGGGTTCGGCATAAAATTAAAAATTCTATTCGTAATGGTATCGAAATTTACAAAGGAAAGAAAGAAGATTTATCACTATTCTATGAATTTATTAAAAAGAAATATAACAAACCACTAGAATATTATCAAGATTTATACACTAATTTTGAAGGTAATATTGATTTGTACTTTGCTAAATTAAATACTGAAACCTTTGTTATTACAAATAGAATTCAATATGAACGCGAACTAGAAATTAATAACTATTTAACTAATGAAATCCAAAATGCTAGCAATATTAACAATAAGAAAAAAATTATCAATCAAAAAATAGAATCAGATAAACTCGTAAATACTTATAAAAAGAATTTAGTTTGGGCTACTAATCTTTTAAAAGAGAAACCAGAAGGAATTATTATTGGCACTACTTTGAATATTATCTATGATAATGCCTGTTACTTAGTAATAGAAGGGTTTAATCAAAAATTTAAAAGCCAAAATCCTAATTATCTAATCAAATGGAAAATGATAAATGACTACAAAAACAAGAATTTAAAATACATAAATTTAAATGCTGTTAGCGGTGAATTTGAAAAAATAACAAAATATAGTGGCCTTAACGAAATGAAATTAGGCTTCAATTCACTTATTACAGAATATATTGGAGAATTTGAATTAATTATCAGTCCTCTACCATATAATTTATATAAAAACTTAAACAAAGACAAAAAAGGATCAATCTTCTAATTGATCTTTTTGTCTATAATAAAGGTGCGTTTAAGAGTCAAAAAAACAAAGGTTTAAAAAACTAAGTATAAGAGAATATGCCAACGTTATGAAAAAATTAGATCATCTTATTTGAAGGATTAAAGTTACATTATAATTAAACTATTTTGTTTTAGATAAATAAAATTAAATTAGTACGGCAGTGCCTATAAGCTTAGGAAAAATAGAGGATACTCTATCCATGAAATAGAAAATCTTAAAGATAACGATAAAGCGCAAAATAAAATTTATTTTGTTTACTTTGTTATATCATCTTCATTAAAACATAAACTATCCATTATCTTCTCTATAACTTTTTCCCATTTAGTATAATTTGTACTAGCCGTATTAAACTCCACACTAACAAGTTTATCATTTAATGTAAAATATCTAATATTATAATACATATTAGTTGTACTATCCACCACTACAATCTTAGCAAAAGTTTTAGCATGTTTCGTATATATTCCACTATCAAGAAGTTGCATATTAGTACTCTCTGCAATTTTATTATTTAAATAAGCCTCCAACCCATCATCAGTCATAGCTTCTTCTGTTGTACTAATAAATATCTTTTCAGCATTATCTTCACTTCTAAATACTAACTCTGGTCTACTATTATAATCATACTCTTGTTTTAACATTTCTTCATCAAGCATAACAAATTCACTAGGTACATTTATAAAAAAACTTTGATCAACACGATAAGTCTTAAATTCAATTTTCTTACCATCTATCTCAATTTTTTCTTCTATCTCTTTTTCCTTATTACTATCAAAATTTGTTACCTCTCGAATCGCTAAAGATACAAAAAAAGCTAGTAATATTAATATAACAATTCCTAAAATTATTAAAATAATATCTTTTTTACGCATAATACCACCAACAAGAGTATACCACAAAAAAAAGAAGCCATAAAGACCTCTTTTTAATTAATTACTATCCTTCAATTTCAGAAACAACACCAGCACCAACAGTATGTCCACCCTCACGGATAGAGAACTTAGTACCTTTTTCAATTGCAATTGGATGAATTAATTCAACATCAATTGTAACATTGTCTCCAGGCATAACCATTTCTACACCTTCAGGTAAGTTAATTACACCAGTAACATCTGTAGTTCTGAAATAGAATTGTGGACGATAGTTACTGAAGAATGGAGTATGACGTCCACCTTCTTCTTTACTAAGTACATAAACCTCAGCTTTGAATTTATGATGTGGATGTACACTACCAGGTTTAGCTAAAACTTGTCCACGTTCAACTTGTTCACGAGAGATACCACGTAGTAAAACACCAGCATTATCTCCAGCTTCTGCAAAATCAAGTTGTTTTCTAAACATTTCAATACCAGTAACAACTGTCTTTTGAGTTTCACGAATACCAACGATTTCAACCTCATCATTAAGTTTTAATGTACCACGTTCAACACGTCCAGTAACAACAGTACCACGACCTGTAATAGTAAATACATCTTCGATACTCATTAAGAATGGTTTATCGTTATCACGAACTGGAGTAGGAATCCAACTATCAACAGCATCCATTAAATCATAGATAGCTTGAACATACTTAGGATCTCCTTCAAGAGCTTTAAGAGCAGAACCTCTAATAACTGGAGTTTCATCTCCTTCGTAACCATATTCATTTAATAAGTCACGAACTTCCATTTCAACTAAATCGATTAACTCTTCATCATCAACCATATCACATTTGTTTAAGAATACAACCATACGAGGTACTCCAACTTGACGTGATAATAGGATATGTTCACGAGTTTGTGCCATAGCTCCATCTGTAGCAGCAATTACAAGAATTGCACCATCCATTTGAGCAGCACCAGTAATCATGTTTTTAACATAGTCAGCATGTCCTGGGCAGTCAACATGAGCATAATGACGTTTTTCAGTTTGGTATTCTACGTGTGCAGTATTAATTGTAATACCACGTTCTCTTTCTTCTGGAGCTTTATCAATGTTTGCATAATCTGTAAAATCAGCCCATTCAGGGTTTTTATCATGTAAACATTTAGTAATAGCTGCAGTTAATGTAGTTTTACCATGATCTACGTGTCCAATTGTACCAATGTTAACATGTGGTTTTGAACGATCAAATTTTTGTTTTGCCATATTTTTTTCCTCCTCTTTTTTATACAATTTATATTTTATCTAACAATTACCAATTTTGCAACTGTTTAGACCTAATTTTACCAAAGTTTCTTATTAATTTCCACTCTTTTTAATAATTTCTTCAGCAATATTTTTAGGTACATCTTCATAATGATCAAAAGTCATTACAAAGTTACCTCTACCTTGAGTATTACTACGTAATGTTGTAGCATAACCAAACATCTCAGAAAGTGGAACCATCGCTGATAATTTAACCACATTTCCAAGAGATTCTTGTCCAAGTGGACGTCCTCTTCTACTTGTTAAATCACCCATAACATTACCAAAATACTCATCAGGTGTTGTAACATCAACTTTCATAATTGGTTCAAGTAATGTAGCTTGACATTTATTCTTAGCTTCTTTTAAAGCCATAGATGCAGCAATCTTGAAAGCCATTTCACTAGAGTCAACATCATGGTAGCTTCCATCAAATAATGTCGCTTTAATATCAATCATAGGATATCCTGCTAAAATACCAGTTTGCATCGCTTCTTGTAAACCTTTGTCTACAACAGGAATATATTCACGAGGAACAACACCACCTACGATTTGATCAACGAACTCATAACCTTTATCAGGATTTGGTTCAAACTTAATCCAAACATGACCATATTGTCCACGACCACCAGATTGTTTAATATACTTACCTTCGCATTCAGCTGCTTGCTTAATAGTTTCACGATAAGCAACTTGTGGTGCTCCAACATTTGCTTCAACATTAAATTCACGTTTCATACGATCAACTAAAACATCTAAGTGTAATTCACCCATACCAGCAATAACAGTTTGCCCTGTTTCATGATCTGTATGAACTTTAAAAGTTGGATCTTCTTCAGCAAGTTTTTGTAATGCTATAGCCATCTTATCTTGGTCAGCTTTACTCTTAGGTTCAACAGCTAATTCTATAACTGGTTCTGGAATATGTAACGGCATTAAAATAATAGGTTTCTTTTCATCACATAATGTATCTCCTGTAGTAGTATTTTTTAATCCTACTGCAGCAGCAATATCACCAGTATATACATCACTAATTTCTTTACGGTTATTAGCATGCATCTGTAAGATACGACCAATTCTTTCTTTTGCATCTTTTGTTGAGTTAAGTACGTAACTACCACTAGCTAAATGACCTGAATAAACTCTAAAGAACGTTAAACGTCCAACAAATGGATCAGTCATAACTTTAAATGCTAAAGCACTAAACGGTTCAGAGTCGCTTGGATGACGTACCTCTTCTTCACCATCTAAATTATGTCCTTTAATAGATGAAATATCTAACGGACTTGGTAAATAATCGATAACTGCATCCATTAATGGTTTAATACCTTTATTACCTAAAGCATCTCCACACATAACTGGGAAAAACTTAGCAGAAAGACATCCTTTACGAATAGCACGTTTAATCATTTCTACTGTTACTTCTCCACCATCAAGATATGTTTCCATCATTTCATCATCAAATTCTGCAACACTATCAATTAAGTCTGCATGTTTTTCTTCTGCTAACTCTTTTAAATCTGCAGGAATTTCTATTTCTTTAGCATCTTCTTCAGGTTTACCATCAAATTCTATTGCTTTCATAGTAACTAAATCAATAACTCCACGGAAATCATCTTCTGCTCCAATTGGCCATTCAATTGGCTTAGCATTAACTCCTAAACGATCTTTTATTGATTTAAGACTATAATTAAAGTCAGCTCCCATTTTACCCATTTTATTAGCAAAAATCATTCTAGGAACCATAAATTCATCAGCTTGTCTCCAAACTGTTTCCATTTGAGGTTCAACACCTGCTTGAGCATCAAGCAAAGCTACAGAACCATCTAAAACTCTTAAACTACGACTAACTTCAATTGTAAAATCAACGTGTCCTGGAGTATCAATAATATTAAAGCGATAACCTTTCCAATGTACTGTTGTAGCAGCACTTGTTATAGTAATACCACGTTCTTTTTCTTGCTCCATCCAGTCCATTTGACTAGCTCCATCGTGAGTTTCTCCAATTTTATGAATATTACCACCATGGAACAAAATACGTTCAGTAGTTGTTGTTTTACCAGCATCAATATGAGCCATAATTCCAAAGTTTCTTGTCTTCTCTAAAGACGTATCTCTTGCCATATTAACTCCTTCCTACCAACGGTAATGTGCATAAGCCTTATTAGCTTCTGCCATTCTGTGAGTATCTTCACGTTTCTTAACAGCAGCTCCTGTTCCATTAGCTGCATCCATAATTTCACTAGCTAAATTATCAGCCATTCCACGTCCTCCACGTTTTCTAGAGAATGATACTAACCAACGTAAAGCTAAAGCTTCAGCTCTTGCTGGTGTAACCTCCTGAGGAACTTGATAATTAGCTCCACCTACTCTTCTAGACTTAACCTCTAAAGCAGGCTTAATATTTTCCATTGCTTGATTAAAAACCTCTAAAGGATCTTTACCAGTCTTATCTTTAACTATATCAAAAGCTTCATATAAAATAGTCTGAGCTGTACCCTTTTTACCATCTAACATGATAGTATTAATAAGTTTAGCAACAGTCTTAGATTTATATATTGGATCTGGTAAAATATCTCTTTTAACCGCACGTCTTTTACGCATAATTTATCCTCCTTCCGTATTATTTCTTAGGTTTCTTAGCACCGTATTTACTACGACCTTGTTTTCTATCTTTAACTCCAGCTGTATCTAAAGCTCCACGAATGATATGATAACGAACTCCAATCAAGTCCTTAACACGTCCTCCACGAACTAATACAACACTATGCTCTTGTAAATTATGTCCAATTCCAGGGATATAAGTATCAACCTCTTTACCATTAGAAAGACGAACACGAGCATACTTACGTAAAGCTGAGTTAGGTTTCTTAGGTGTTTTCGTACCAACACGAGTACATACTCCACGTTTTTGAGGAGAAGGATTATTAGTTTGTTTTCTTCTAATTGTATTAACTCCTACTAAAAGTACAGGAGCTTTACTTTTACGAACCTTTTTACCTCTACCCTTATGAACTAATTGATTTACTGTAGGCATTATTATCTTTGACTCCTTTCTTTACACATATCCAGGTGTATCATATTTAGTTCTAAATAAAGTTTTGCCCAAAGCAAAACTAAATCTAAACCAGCATACATAATATAGCATTAACAAAAATTATTGTCAATACAATTTACTCATAAACTTTAACTTTTGATGAATGATTGAAAATTTTATCTTCACTACCAGTAAGTGATAAAGCATAATTATAAATACTATCTTCATCAGCATTTTCTGAGTTTAATAACTTAACCTCACCCATATCTTTAAGGATTACTGGTCCTCCACTTATTGCTAGCTGAATTTTATCATCACTATCCCAATCTCTACAAGAAGAAATATCAAATATAGCTAGTCCCTCTTCTCCTTCTATTAAAACAGTATCTTTTGTAAATGACAAATCATCAATATCAGTACTTATATCTTGCAATTCATCATAACTAACTACTTTATCAGAATCTCCATTGCTAAAAATTTCCGCATAAGAAGAAAGCGCTTCAAAACTATCCACTCTTAACAACTGTGAATCTTTAGAATCAGTTAAAACAACAAGACCATCTCTAGTTTTAAATTGAAATGTACTACCACTATAATCACTATACCCTTGAATTAATGATATTGAAATTGAATCTTCATTTTCATCCATTACTGCATTAAAGTCTTCACTGTATCAAAGTTATCTCTATTACTACCAACCACTAAAGCATAACCACATGCAAGAACAAGAATTCCTCCTCCAACTGTTACTTTATCTAATGTATTCATAAATACCACCCATAATTTTGAACATATTATACAAAAATCATCTAAAAATGCTAGAAGTCTCGCAAGGAAAGAAGAAAAGCTTTTTTATTATCATATTATATATACTATAAAATTAGAAAAAATTACCACTATCAATCATAACAAACATCTATTAGCATATTCAAACTTTAAACTTTAAACTGTGCCTTACCATCTATCTTTTTTAGCAAATAAAACAAACACTTATAGTATACAATAACCTAATAATAAAGTAACTACCAATATTTTCCTACATCTCTAATCTTCCAAGATGTTTATAATTTTTTATTTTAGGTTGTTCCAAATTACTATTACAATAAAATAAAGAATCATCAACCCATATTGAAGGTGCTTTATCACTTTCAATCATATCAATAATTCTTTTATCCAATCTAGCATCTTTAATATAAGGTGTCTCTTCTAAACTAGAAACGCTTGAAAGTGCATCAAGAAATAAATTTAAACACTGTTCATAACTAGTAAACTTATGAACATCATTCTTATAATCATCTAAAAGTTCTCTATATCGACTAAACCTCTTAACCAATTCCTTCATCTGTTCTAGTTGATTAATCTCTACATAAGGATTTTCAAGATAATAATTTATTTTACCAGCTTTTAGTCCCCTAACCTCTGCCACTGTTTTAAGCAACATAGAAGCTTTAAGAACATCTAAAGGTAAATCCGTAATAATATTGTAATCAGATTTTACAAAATACAAATTTAAACTATTATCTCTATGACCAAAATCCAAAGAAGACCTAACAATAACATCTCCATCAGAACAAGCCTCAACACATTCAGCTAATCCTAAACTTTTAATCTTTTCATCATCTGCTATCTCAAAAACTTGCAATATAGGATCTTCTTCTTGTAAATCAAATTTAAAGTTATAATCAGAAACTCTAACAATATCACCATTATTTTCATCTTTATACTTTTCACCTCTAGCAAGCACAAATTTTAACATTTCAACATAATCATAATCAAATTTACTCATATCAACTTTCTCCTTAATTAAATTAACTTTAGCTATTGCCCTTAAAAATCCAATAACAAAAAGCTGTACTATCTATTTCTGTCTCTAAATCAAAAACTCTATTGTTATAATCATTAGTAATAGAATTTTCATATTTAGGATCATGAACTAATATCTTTCCATCATTAGTAATCCCACTCAACACAATTATATGCCCACCTTGCGTAAATAAACCAACATTTTGTGAACACATTGCTGGTTCTCCTTTTTGCAACGCATCAATTACTTGTGTTGTATCATTAGTAAAAACAACCTCACCTAAGTTATAAGATTCAGCTAAAGCTTCTGGAAATTCCCAAGACATTCCTTGATCTTGTATATAATACTGATTTCCAAACTCTTCAGCAATTGAAACAGGAGTAATAGTTTTCCCTGTCAAATACGAAGCAATCATCGCTCCAGCCGTAAAACCACACCCACCTAAAGCAACTGTCGAGGTTCCTAAAGGAACATTTTGATAGTTTTCTTGATAATATCTAGGCATTGAATCATTTAAATTTTTAGTAATGCTCTCTAAATAGTCATAAACTGTAAAATCTTTAACATTAATATCAGTAGCTTTAACAGTATAACTTTCCATACCTTGACCTATTACAAAGCTACCATCATCATTAATTTCTAATAAAGTAACAATTCCCCTGTCAGTATTCATAGTTATAAACTTATTTTGATTCATTACCTCTTTCAAGTATTCTTCATTATATTCACTTGTTTTTATCGAACATACTAAATCTTTTTTATTTATATAATCAAGAAAATTATTATTAACTATGTTCATTTCTTCACTTTTTAAATCAAATGATTTAATAGAAGAAAATGTATCACAAGACTTAACTTTTTTCGCATAATATAAATAAAAATCAAGTGTCAAATATGAATACTCGATATCGTCTTCACTAGTAGGCAAAGCAAAGCCAAACTCTTTTTCAAACATATTTTTTCCATTAGGTATTAATTTATAATAATTAATAACACTATTAATTGCCTCTTCATAATTACCTATATCCAAATTAGTTGTAAGTAAAAATCTTTTTAAATCAGCATCTTTAACATTATCATAATACTTACTAACAACAGTACTTATTTCTCTTGAAAGATCATCATTATTTATAGCAGCTAATAATTTATCATTAATTGATATTTCATTCATATTAACAACATCAGTTGCTAAATCAGCCACATCTACTACAGTATTAACAGCATTATTTACTAAAGAATTAACATTAAAATTAATTTTATTATTAACATCAATATTACTTTTTATTTTCTGTATACCATTCAATCCCTCATCACCTCCTAAAATTAACCATCTAAGCCATAAGTATCTAATTGTGGTTTTTTTAAATATTCTTTAAAATTAATTTTATCATAAATATCAAGCTGCAACTTATAACATTTAGCATGTGAACTATGAGCAAGCCAAGAATTCCATTCTAAAATAGTTTTATGTAAATCTAGCAAATTGTTTTCATATAGAATATTCCATTTCTTAATCTTTCTTTTTATCTTTTTAATACTTCTTTTCCTAAGTAATCTATAACTCTCATACACTCTAAAGCCACAAAAATCAAGTCCCATCTTATTAGGATGATATCCACTCTTATGATTTAACTGTAAATGCAAATTTTCTTCTAAATAGACATCTATATCAGCAATAACCTTTCTAGCTTCTTCCTTAGTCTCTACAAACATCACAAAATCATCCATATATCTAACATAGTATTTAATTTTTAATTTATCTTTAACAAAATGATCTAATTCATTTAAATATATATTAGCAAAAAACTGTGATGTATAATTACCAATTGGTAAACCTAATACATCATTATCACCATATATAAATTCATATGTTAATTTCAACAATTCTTCATCTTTAATAAACTTACCTAAAAGTTTAAACAAAATATCTTTATCTATATTATAAAAAAATCCCTTTATATCACATTTAACTATATAATAAGTGTTATACTTATTTTTCATCTTCTGCATATATAATTGAACCTTATCAACCGCTTTATGAGTTCCTCTCCCATCAATACAAGCATAAGTATCATTAATAAATCTAGGCAATATATAAGGTTTAATAAACTCATGTATATACCACTGATGAACAATTCTATCTACATATGGTAATGATCTAATCATTCTCTCTTTTGGTTCATAAATCTTAAACTCTCGATATTTCCCCATTTTATAAGTTCCATTTTTTAGTTTATTGTATAAATTAACTATATTACTCTCAAGATCAATATCAAATTTTAACACCTCTAAAGAATATCTTTTTGTCTTACTAGCCCTCTCATGAGCTTCAATTAATGACTCAATAGTTAATTTATCATAAAAAGCATTTCTTATCGTATGAGGCATGATCTAATCCAACCTCCATTAAGATTAGAAATATTTGTAATTTTCTTACTCCATGCTGTATAATTCTTAGAATTTATATATTTCTTTTTATGTGAAACTCTTATTAACACTTTAACAATTTTTAAATTTGCATCTAATTCATTCAAATAACTAAGTCTTTTCTTCTTATCAAACTCTTTTTGGGCATAAATAATATCTTTCAAGCCAGCATAAGTAACATTTTTTATATCTTGCGCTAAAGAAAAACGCTCTGACTTTGGATATTTAAGCAAAATAGATAAAGTATAGTAAACGAGCTCTACATATTGTTTATAAATCATTAAACCTTCTAAATCATCCATAGCTCCTCCAAATTTTATCTATTCTCCTAGTATTCATTTCTTACCAACCAAAAGAATAGTACTTCATTATTTTATTTACTAATACTGCTCGTAAAATGGAAAAAACCTCTAAGATATTTATTTTTTATTACTAAAGTAATAACTTAAATAATTTTTATATCATAGTCCTCATCACGAGGCGGAACGAACCATTGTTGTTACTACCACCTGTGTTGTTATTGTTGAAATAAAATACACCAGCAATACTACCACCAGAATTATAGTTACCGCCGCGCAAAAACCAAAAAGTAATTAAGTTTCTCCCATCTATAACTTAGCATAAATTTACAAAAGTTACAACAAAAAAACTACTCTTCTAGCATTCATTTCCTACTAACCAAAAGAATAGTACCTCATTAGTTTTATTTACTAATACTGCTTGTAAAATGGAAAAAACCTCTAAGATATTTGTTTTTTATTACCAAAGTAATAACTCAAATAATTATTATATCATAGTCCTTATCACAAGATGGAACGAACCATTGTTGTTACCACCATTGTTGACATCAAAATCGAACATGCCACCATGAGTACCAGCTATATGCGAACCGCCGCGCAAAAACTAAAAGTTTAAAGTTTTTCCCTCTAAAAAAGTAGCACAAAAATAACAAAAGTTACAAGCAATTTAGTATTAATAAATTAAATGTTATCTAAACTCTTTTTATTTATACAAAAAACCGCATATAATGGCACAGATTTAATATTATTCTTAAAACCAAAGTTTTTAGATGACAATCTAATTCCATATTTAGGGTTAAACTCCTTCATATAATTATTTAAACTACGCGATTTAATATGTGTACTAGTTTTTACCTCCACAGGAATTATCAAACCATTTTCAGACTGTAATATAAAATCTAATTCACTATCATATTCATTTTTCCAATAATTAAGATTTAAATTATTATATATCAAAGAATCTGCAACATAATTTTCTGTAAGCATTCCTATCATCGTCTCATTAACCGCTTCTCTATTTTTAATTAAATATATTGGAAACTGACTTAGATTTGTAAGTAAACCCACATCATTCATATATAATTTAAAAGAATCTAGTTCCTCATACATTTTTAATGGTAAACCTATCTTAACTTTAACACATTTATTAACTATACCAGCACTTTCAAGCCTATTAATTGAATCACCAAATATAGTACTTGTACCACCTTTTTGAACTAGCTTATATTGAAATTTTTTATTATCTTTAGCAAGTTGAACTGGTATTGAGTCAAATGCTGCAATTATTTTAGGAGCATAAGTTGGTTCAGCATATTTTGTAATATCATTTTTATATGATTCAAGAATATTTTTTTGATAATCAATCGCCTTTATAGTTGAATTAGAATTTATAAATTCTTTTACAACCTCAGGCATACCACCAACAGACAAATAATCATAATATAATTCCAAAGCTTTTTTATGAATTAAATCAGGCATAGCTTCATTTGTATTATAACATTCTTTAATCTTATTAATTAGTAAAGTATTATTAGTATTAATAAGAAACTCTTCAAATGACAATGGATAAATCGTAAGAAAATCAACCTTTCCAACAGGAAAAGAAGATTCATTCTTATTAATATGAACTCCAAGCAAACTACCTGCTCCAATCACATAATATTCAGGTGCTTCTTCACAAAAGTATTTTAATGATGTTAAAGCTCTTGTATTTTTTTGTATTTCATCAAAGAATATTAATGTTTTTTCCTTTTCAATAACTCTACCAAATGCAATTTCCAAGTTTTTAATAATATATTGTGGAGTTATATTTTCATCAATCATCTTCCCGATAAGATCATTAGTTTCAAAATTCACATATATTACATCATCAAAATATTCCTTACCAAATTCTTTTACAAGATAAGTTTTTCCCACCTGTCTAGCACCATAAACTAATAGTGGCTTTCTATTTTTACTATTTTTCCATGCAATTAAATCCTTCATCACTTTTCTTTCCATACCTATCACCTATACACATTGCAAACTATAACTCCAAAAAAATCAATAAAAAACATACTTTTTCAGAGTTATAGACGTAAAAGTATTCTTCTAGTATTCATCCCTTACTAACCAGAAGAATAGTACCTCACTAGTTTATTTACCAGTATAACTTGTAAAATGGAAAAAACCTCTAAGATATTTATTTTTTATTACTATCGTAATAACTTAAATAATTACTATATAATAGTACTCATCACGAGGCGGAACGAACCATTAGTGTTACTACCACCAGTAACATTGTTGTTACTAAAATAGAACACACCTGCATTAGCGGAACCAGAATTAATGTTACCGCCGCGCACAAACTAAAAGTTTCCAGTCTTTCCCTCTCAAAATTATCACATAATTTTAAAAAGTACAACAAAAAACTATCCTTCTAGTATTCGGTTTCTACTAACCAGAAGAATAGTACCTCATTAGTTTTATTTACTAATACTGCTTGTAAAATGGAAAAAACCTCTAAGATATTTATTTTTTATCACTATCGTAATAACTTAAATAATTATCATATCATAGTACTCATCACGAGGCGGAACGAATTGTTGATGTTACCACCAGCATTGTTATAACTGAAGTTGAACACACCAGCATTAGTGGTATTGTTATAGTTACCGCCGCGCCCAAACCAAAAAAGTTTTAAGTTCTTCCCACAACAAAAATAACATAAAATAAGATAAAAATCAAAAAAAGGCGAATAACTAAATCGTTTCGCCCTATGACTTTTGATTTTCGCCCAAATTAACTACTAACCATCATCATATATTTTAGTTTACTTTACAGTAGGAATTAGATCTCTAGGATAAAAATTTTTTATTATATAACATAACAACTTAAATCTTACATATATCGTAGTCGCACTCATCACGAGGCGGAACGAACCGCTCTCAAAAACAGAGCAAAAAAAAAGACATCATCACACCCTCAGAGAAAACGCAAGCAACCGCCGCGCACAAACCGAAATGTCAAACAATCAACCTCGCTAGAACAATGAATATCACCAAATGGCAATATCACAAATGACCTAATCCCTATCATCAAATGATGACAATACTATTTTACAAAAGAAAAATATTAAATAGCAAATCCAATTTTTTCCAGCAAAATAGAGTATATCAAAATGTTTGACAGCAAAATATATTTCAAATTCAAAAAACAAAAAAAAATATAATCGCCGCGGCGCAAAAAAGAGGGCGCCGCGGCTCATACGCGAATAATTTGACAATATCTTTCTAACTCTATTTTTACCATCTTATTTTGAACAGTGCAGAAGAGTTTAGTCCTTACGGACTAGTCGCGCTCATCACGAGGCGGAACGAACCGTAAGTGCTAGCACCACCGAGAGAGCTAGCAGCGCTGAAGTAGAACACACCCGCATAAGTGGCAGAGTAATAGCCACCGCCGCGCACAAACCATGGATACTCAGCACTTATCATGTTCTGTGCATCACTATACCATCCTGCGGTCTCACTTAAACCATGACTTAAACACTCACTTCCATTACATGCTTCTTTTATATTATCACTTGTATATTTATCATAATATTTTGCTTCAGGCATTTCTGTAAATCCGGAACTACCTATCGTATCATTGTAATTACCCATTACATATTCCCATGCTCCTCCACTCATATCATATACTCCATATATCGTTCCTGTGGTACTTGCTCCTACTCCTCTTCCTATCAATCCATTTTCATCTCTTACATTATTATCATACTTATATTGACATCCATAATCTGTATTTGCATTAGAAGGTGATCCATAACTACATCCTGTTATATATTGATCACTCTTGTTCTGATATACCTCTTTATTAGCTCCTTTGAAATTCTCATTTCCTAATTTTCCATATCGACTTTGTGATAAATATGCTACAACTGCCCACTCACTATTCTTCATCGCATGAGAATTCATACTTTCACTAAAACCATATCTATTTCCTGTTGCACTTACCTTCGTCGCTACAGTATGTATATTACTTACATTTATATTTCTCCAACTCGTTACATTTGGTTTTATCATCGGATCTAAGCTTGTGTTATTGCTTCCTCCATAACTAGCAGAAGGATCACTACTACTTGTTTCAAACTTTCCTACCCATATTCCACTTAACTCTTCTCCATCATAAGTAAACGCATCTGGAGTCCGATAGTTCTTTGGCGTTTCTGTTGCTATATATTTTGCATTTCCTGTATCTTTTTCATCAACACCTATAAACTTAATATCTATCTCTCCTGGCCTTGATAATGTAGGAGTTGTATCTAAATATATTCCTTTTTTACCATAATAACTGGAACCTCCATTTTCACTACCAATTGTATAACTATATCTTGGAATCCATACCCACATTGTTTCTATATCATCCATCTCAATTGTTGTTCCAACTGCTGCACTTTGGTATTCTGCTAACTTATCACTTTTTACTGTTACAGCATTAGCCCATATTCCCATATCATAATTATACCAATTATTATCTATATCTGTTTTTACCCAGTTATATCCATCATGTTTTACTGCTATCATATTACTATCCATTACTGGAGCATTTACCTTATCTGTTCCTTGCTCAAAATCTGCATCTGCTACTTGTTGTGACGCAAAAACTTTTAGTTGACCTAAAAATACTTTACCCATAGATTCCGTAGTAGCATTTATATTAAGCCAAACTCTAAGCTCACACTCTATCTCTTCATCAGCATTAATTATTCCATAACTCATTATATATGAATCAGATAATGTTCCTGTAAATGTTCTATCTCCCATTTTTAATTCATATCTTACATCTCTACCATCTAAAAGTTCACATGCTCCACCATCAGTGGTTTGACAATTACTTAAAGCTTCTTCATCATCTACTAATGATAACGTAAAATATAAAGGAATAGTACTATTATTTTTTAATGAAAATGTATATGGTTCTCCTTGTCTACCTTCATCATCATAAGTTGGAATTGTATTTACCAACTGTATCCCTTCATTAGTTTCATTTAAAACAAGTTCGATATCTCCTACTACTATCTGTACATCTTTTTCACCGTAAATGATTGTATTTAACCAAGCATAAGAAATACCTACTACTACAATTAAAAGTATTACACTAAGAATAATTATAACTTTCTTTTTATTATTCTTAATTGTATCCATAATTTTTGTCATTTATTTTTATCTACCTCCCTATATTACCAAATTATTCTAATCTCATTATATCATTTTTAACAAAATATGGAAGAAAAATGTCAAAATTTAATATTTATTAATTAACAGAATGTTATTTTCATATAATGCTATTCTTCTAGTATTCGTCTTCTACTAACTAGAAGAATAGTACTTCATTAGTTTTATTTACTAATACTGCTCGTAAAAAGGAAAAAACCTCTAAGATAAATATTTTTTATTACTATCGTAATAACTTAAATAATTTTTATATCATAGTCCTCATCACGAGGCGGAACGAATTGTTAGTGTTAGCACCACCGAGATTGTTAGTAGCGTTGAAGTTGAACACACCCGCATTAGTGGTATTGTTATAGCCACCGCCGCGCAAAAACTAAAGGCACAATAAGCTTTTCCCTAAGTTAATCATACTATGATTTTATTATAGAAACAAGCTATTTGACAGGTTAAAAGTTTAGTGCTAAGATATAAAACACTTTTTAAAACTTAGAAAAAGGGGAAAATATATGATAAACAAAAAAGAATTAATAAAAAATTTAGAAAAGGAAATTAATAAAGAAGAGAATCAATTAAAACATAAAAATTTATATAATATAAGAAACTACATTGTTAAAGGATTCTTAAAGACAGGTATTGCCCTAGATTATGCTTTTCCATTTATTTTAAGTAGCTTTATTACTTTTAATACTGAAAAAAATGAAGGCAACATCCCATTTATCAATAATCAAGTAATTGAAAATGCTTATGTAAAAGAGACTATAACATCTTCTGGACTAGAAAAAGAAGAGGTTTCCTATAATCACGACTTTGATGAAAGAAGTTTTCAACATTCTACTAGCTGGGAAATTAACGACAATGGACAATACGAAAGAAAAGTTACTACTTATAAGATTGATGACTCTATAGATTTATCTGATTATGAGAATCTATTTGCTATGACAAAAGAAGAAATAGATAATTCTTTTACTGTTTCTAGTATTAAAACTATTAGAAAAGATAAATTAAATGAAGAAGACAATATCTACAACAAAGATATGTTCATAATCGTTCAAAGTTATATCGATGAAAGTAATAAAAGAGCAAGAGAAGAAACAACTCGAGAAAATATTAGTGGAACAATAACTTTTCTTCTTCGTCTAACCCTTTATGGAACCACTTTTACGGGTATAAAAGAAATATTAATAAGATCTAACCTAAGAAATAAAATTAAGAAAATAGAACCATATTTTACAATTATTAATAGTAATAATGTTGAAAAAGTTACAAATGTTTATAATATTAGAAAAGAAAACCTACATTTACTAACTAATAATTACGTGATATCAGAAGAAGAAAAAGGGAAGAAAGAAATTTTAATTGAAACAACTAAAAATGATGAATTTCATAAATTTAATTCCTTAGATCTCCAAGAGTTAGTTACAGAAATTGAAAATTATTATCTTTTATATCGAAATAAACTAAATTTGCCTGATTTCGTAACCTTTGGTGTTGAAATAGAATATGAAAATTTACTAAAAACATTTGTAGATAAGTATGTGACCAAAAATTTAGAATCATGGGACTCAAAATATGATTTATCTGTAAAATTAGGTGGAGAAATATCCTCACCTATATTACACAATGATTTAGAAAGTTGGAAAGAATTAAAGCAAATTTGCGACTATTTAAAGAAGAAAAAAGCAGATACTGGAGTTAACACAGGAGGACATATTCATGTTGGTGCCCATATCTTAGGAGAAGATATAAAGAATTGGCAAACATTTATAAAAATATATATTGCCTATGAACATATTCTCTTTAGATTCTTATATGGCGATAAAATAAATGCTAGAAAAAGTTTAAACGAATATGCACCTCCAACCGCCGACTTATTATATAATAAGATAGAAAAGCTGGACAATTACAAAAGAATTACTGAGTTAACTGGATTAGAACTTGGAAATAGATTTAAAGCTTTAAACCTAAACAATGCCTACTTATATAATATTTATACCCAAGAAAGAAAAAACACTATCGAGTTTAGAAGTGGTAATTCAACCACAGATGCCATAATCTGGCAAAATAATATTAATGCTGTTTGTAGTCTTATGCTTGCACCTACAAGGAATATGATTGATAATGATTTTATAGACTACAAGCTAAAACACCGAATAGTTAGTTCAAATGAAGATTATTATCTTTACAATGAAATTCATTTACAAGATGCTTTAGAATTTGCAGATATGATCTTTGATAATAATTTGGATAAAGTATATTTCTTAAGACAATATTTTAAATCATTTGAAGATAATTATGGTATTAAAGGGGGTGTTAAAGCCAAAAAATTTACAAAATAAGGAAATAGTAGTATGAAAAAATTTTATTTAGCTTATGGAAGCAATTTAAACTTAAAACAAATGGAAGAAAGATGTAATAAAGCAATCCCTATTGGAACAACTTTACTAAATGACTATCGCCTCGCTTACAAGGGTAATGAAGATGATAATGCTTATTTAACCATTGAAAAATGTAAAAATAGTACAGTACCTCTAGGTATCTTTGCTATAACCTCTCACGATGAAAAAGCTCTAGATCAATATGAAGGATATCCTGAATTTTATTATAAAGAATATATACCAATCCAAGTAAATGGAAAAATAAAAGAAGCTATGATTTATATCATGAATAACGAATACGATTATCATTTACCATCAAATATCTATGTTACTACCTGTGAAAAAGGTTATGAGGACTTTGGATTCAACAAGAAAATACTAAATGAAGCTCTAGAATATACAAAAAAAGAAAAAGCAAAAAGAAAAACTCTTAAATTATAAAGAAGACTGTGACAAGAAAATAATCTCATCACAGTCTTTTTAATCATGGAAACAACTACCACCAATAAATTCTCTGATAATAGAGTCAGCTGGAATACTTTCACTAGGAATAGGTAAAATAAGTCTTAAAATGTTAAGTAATCTTTTCGCTTCCTCATAATAAAGTGATTCTTCATCGACAGAATAAAGTAATGGTTCCACATAGGTTTTTAATACACCAAGTTCATATATTAAAGCCGTATTAATAGTAACATCCGCTTCATCCTGATATGGGAAAATATATTTTTCTTCCCCTATTCTTACATTTCCCCAAGCTGCTAAAGTTGCACTAACTGAATAACCTCTTGTTCTATTATCTCTAATAATTCTTCTTAAAAGGCGATTATCTGTTGTCGGAAAACGATTATGATTATCTATATTAAGTTCTGTCAAAGCAGATAAATATATTTTAAATTTATTTTCTGCCGGTATATCTTTAAGTACTTTAGGATTTAAAGCATGAATTCCTTCTATTAACAAAATATCATTATTATCAAGAGTCATTTTTTTAATAAACTCTTTCTTTCCAGCTTTAAAGTCATAAACAGGTGCAATAATTTCTTCACCTTTTAAAAGACTCTTTATTTGTTTAGAAAGTAAAGTATTATCAACCGCTTCAAAGCATTCATAATCTTTTTCCCCTTTATCATTTAATGGTGTTTCATCACGCTCTACAAAGTAATCATCCATACTAATCATCTTCGGATTAAGTCCAAAGCTTCTTAGATACATACATAATTTAGTAGTCGTTGTCGTTTTACCACTTGAAGAAGGTCCTGCCAAAAGAATAATCTTTTTTGTCTTTTTATGTTTAACTATCTCTTTAGCAACTCCTAAGAGTCTATTACTTTGTAATGTTTCATCTATTCTAATTAAATCTGCAATTTTCCCTTTGCTAACAACCTCATTCAAATCGGCTATAGTTTCTATTTTCATAAGTTTAGTCCAATCTCTACATTCTTTAAAAACTTTAAACATATTTTCATGATGAACATAAGGTTTAATTTGATTATTAGAATAAACTGTTGGAAATTGTAACACAAAACCATTATCATTTAAATAAGTTAACTTAAAATCTTTAAGACACCCAGTAGAAGGAGGCATTTGATGGTAAAAGTAGTTATAGTAATTACCAATTCTATAAAGTGTAATGTAAGTATTAGTATTATATTGCATTATTTTCGCCTTTGCTAAATCATTAACACTCTCAAAATATTTAATCGCTGATAATCTCTCTACACTAACTTTTGTGATTGCCATATCCATATCTACTAAATTAAGCACTTTTCTAGCAATTGATTTTAAGATAGTTTCTGTTAAAGGAAATGATGTCTCTATATAGATGCCTTTATCTAAAGAATGCATTACTTTAATATTAGCATTAAGACCAAAAATATCTTTAACAGCTACTAATAAAAGAAAAGTAAGACCTGCAATATGTGATCTGTTACCTATTTTAGAATTCAAATCATAAAAGACAATTCCACAAGGATCATTAATAACATAGCTAAGTTCCCTATATATATTATTTACACTTGCTAAAATAATAGGAAAACGATAATCTTTCTGATATTCTTTACTTAATTGTAACAATGTTATTCCACTAGGTATTTTAACCTCTTTAGAATTTATTGTAACTGTAATTTCTTCTATCACTAATATCACCCTCATATTCTATAGTTGATTATATCAAAACTACCACAACTTGTCTAATAATTTTGACGAATTTACTATGGTATAAAAGTAAGTCTAGAAGGATATAGTAGAATTAGGTGATAACATGAATCTAGTACCAATGATAGTTGATAAAGAATTAAATGGTGAAAGAAGTTATGATATCTATTCTAAGTTATTAAAAAGTAGAATTATTTTATTAAATGGTCCTATCAATGATGAAACTGCTAATGTCATTGTTGCTGAACTTTTATATTTAGACTCTCTTAATCATAATGATATATCCCTTTATATCAATTCCCCAGGTGGCTCTGTTACCTCTGGATTTGCTATATATGACACCATGAATCTAATTAAAAGTGATGTTTCTACCATCTGTATGGGTATCGCTGCTTCCATGGCTGCCTTCTTACTTTCTAGTGGCAAAAGTGGAAAACGCTATTGTCTTCCTAATAGTGAGGTTATGATCCATCAACCCTTAGGTGGTGCCGAAGGCCAAGCAACAGAAATAAAGATAGCTGCTGAACATATTTTAAAGACCAAAAAAAAGCTAAATAAAATTTTAGCTCAAAATACCAACCAAACTCTAGAAAAGATTGAACAAGATACAGAAAGAGATTATTTTCTAGATGCTAAAGAAGCAAAAGATTATGGCTTAATAGATAAAGTCCTTTAAGTATGTAACTTTAAAGCTAACTCTTTAATTTTTCTAAATCTATGATTAAGACCAGATTTAGTAATCTTTTTACCTGTCTCCAAACTAATAATTTCACTTAACTCTTTTAAAGAAGCTTCTTGATATTTCTTACGATATTCTAAAGCTTCTTTTGTTTTATCATCAAGTAACTCTACCGCTTTTGTATCTTCTAATATTTTTATATATTTCAACTGTTCTAAAGCCGTCTCTAAAACTCTATCCATATTCGCTTGTTCACAATTATTAAGACGATTTGTCTTATTTTTTTTATCTCTATACACTCTTATCTCTTCATAATATAATACCGCTTTAGTTGTCCCAATAATCTTTAAGAAATCACTAATCTTATCCGCTTCTTTAATGTAAAGCATAAACCCTTTATCGCGTGCTAAAAGTTTAATGTTAAGATCGTAATTATTTAACAGTTTTTGTACATATACTGCTTCTTTATCACTGTTTATTAAAAACTCTAAATGGTACCTTGATGTCTTAGGATCATTAATACTAGCAGAACTAAGAAATATTCCTCTTAAATATCCTTTTATTTCGTCATCTAATTCCACCAAATATTTAGGTACACTATCCTCTTTAAGACATAACGTTTTCTCTAAAAAATCAAGTCCTCGAATTATTATTAAAGCCTGTAATTTATTTTTACTAAAGTTATTATTATCAAATGTTTCTACTTTATATTTAACCTCTTCAAAGCTACTAAGTAAGTCTTTAATATAGTTTAAAATAACAGGATTTTCATTACTAATAACAAAATTTTTATCAATAACTTGATAGTTATTTCTAACAAAACCTGATAATAAAGCAATTTTAGCAGTTTCACTTATCGCTAGTGTCGTTATTTCTTCTTTAACTCTCGCTGTAAATGACATAATTACCTCATCAAATATGAAAATATTAAAGTACTAAGTTTTTGACTATGATGTTTTAGAGTATTATCTGCTACAGTAAGTAAATCAGCTTCAATAAATTCTGCGTCTAATTTTGACAAAGCTGGATAATCTATCTTAACTGGATCTTTTCTTTCTTCAGTAGCGTACCTTTCAGCCATTTCTGCATTTATTTTAGAATTAGATGCTATCACAACATCTAATTTATGACGCCCTAAATATTTATCAATAAGTTTAATATGATCACTAACTGTAAAATTATCTGTTTCCCCAGGTTGTGTTACAATATTACATATATACATAAGCGGTGCCTTTGCATTATCTAGACATTTAATAATCTCATTACATATAAGATGAGGAAATATACTTGTATAAAGACTACCCATACTAAAAATAATTAAGTCAGCATCATGAATTGCAGTCTTTACCTCATCTAATATCTTTGGTTGTTCTTTATAAAAAAGTCTCTTTACTTTTTTCTCACTTTTTGTAATAGAAGCCTCCCCTTCAACAATACTATTATCTGTCATTTCTGCCATTAAAGTTACACTCGCATCCTCTGTTAAAGGTAAAACCTGATTTTTAATATCTAGCAGCGTACATAGTTCTTTAATAGATGTTTTTAAACTGCCAGTAATATCTAAAAGAGAAATTAAAATTAAGTTACCTAAAGCATGACCATCTAAATCACTTGTAGTTTTAAAACGATATTCAAGCATTTGTTTAATTTCAGAACTTGTAGATGATAAACTACTAAGTACTTTTCTAATATCCCCAACTGCTGGAACATGAAACTCTTCTCTTAGCTTACCAGTACTTCTTCCATCATCAGATACAGTAATTACTGCTGTAATATCTAAAGGAAAATCTTTAAGCCCTTTTAGTAAATAAGATAACCCTGTACCTCCCCCAAAAACTACAATTTTTTTATTCACCACTGTTCCCCCTAACTATTTGCAAAGCACATTCTGCCGCTTCTCCCATCGCAATTACAATTTGATAAAAATCCTTTTTTATCGCATCACCAATCGCATAAATGCCTTTAATATCACTTTCAAAATGCGAATCAACTTTTACATAACCAAAATCATCTAAAATTCCTAGATCTTTTACAAATGATGCATTAGGTATTTGACCAATATAAATGAATACCCCATCAACAGTTAAAGTATCGTCACTAGTCCTTACCATAAGTTTCTCATCTTCTTTTGAAAACTCTAAGACCTCACCCTTTTTTATTGTAACTTTATTTTTTACCTCATCCTGTAAATATTTCTTAGCTTTAATCTCTCTACGGTATAGTATAGTAATATTATCAGTTAATTTATTTAAATACTTAGCAGCTTCAAAAGCTCCATCACTACCACCAACAATTAAAAGTTTTTTATTCTTATAAAGACTACCATCACAAACAGCACAATAACTAATTCCTTTAGTATTATATTTATCTTCTCCTTTTACCCCTAATTTTCTTGGTTTTCTCCCTGTTGCAATTATAATCTTTCCTACTTTATATTCATTTTTATTTGTAATAACCTTTTTATAACTACCCACATCATCTATCTTTGTTACCTCTTCATAAATAACATTAATATCTAAGTCTTGAACTTGTTTTAATATTTTTAAAGCTAAATCACTACCATCAATTTCTTCAAATCCAGGATAGTTAAGAATATGACCATTATCAACAATTTGGCCTCCCGGCATTGATTTTTCCAGAATAAATACATCTAATCCTGCTCTTTTCAAGTATATCGCTGCTGTCATTCCTGCTACACCACAACCAATTATAGCTATTCTATTATTCATTTATCTTAACCTCCTTATATAACTTAGATTTTTTAATAAAAGTCAAATAAATACCAATCATAAGCAAAACTATAGACACAAGCTGTGCTACTCTAATAGATCCTAACATTAAGCTATCCATTCTAAGCCCTTCAATAAAAAATCTTGTTCCTGAATACCACATCAAATAAATTCCTGATAGCTGCCCTACTCGTAAGTTTTTCTTTTTATATCTTATTAAAACAAGAGTAATAAAACCTAAAAAATCACAAATAGATTCATAGAAAAATGTTGGCTGATAATAATTACCATTTATATACATTCCTTCTATAATAAATTCTGGTATCCTTAAAGATTGTAATTCTTCTAATGTTGTCAAATTTCCATAGGCTTCACTATTAAAAAAGTTACCCCATCTTCCAAGCGCTTGTCCCAAGATAAGTCCTACTACTACAATATCTAAAAATTTTAAAAGATTAAATTTCTGTTTTCTCGAATGAAATAAAAGATATAAAAATCCCCCTAAAATACCTCCATGAATCGCAAGACCTCCATGCCATACATAAAATATTTCTAAAGGATTATTTAAATAATATGATAGATTAAAGATAACATAATATAATCTAGCACCTATAAAAGACCATATTATAGTATAAAAAACAACGTCTATTAATTTATCATGATCAATTTTTTCTTTTTTTAATTCTAGATAAACTACTACTAAAGCCATTAAAACTCCAAGAAAGATAAAAAGAGAGTAATAATATATTTTAAATACACCAAAGTCCAAAAAAACTCTATCCATGATTTTTAACCTTCCTAATAATAGGCTTTATCATGATACTATCTACTAGAAAATTAATTACTGAAATAAGCAAAGATATCGCTAAAGCTACCCAAAAATCTGAAAGCTGAAAATGACTGCCCAAAATCCAATCTGTAAGTTTTAAAATTAAAAGATTAATAAAAGGATAAAACAATCCTAAAGTCAAGCCTGTCACAGGAATAGTTAAACGAACTAATAATGGCTTAACTGTTTGATTTAAAATATAAATAATAAAAGAAGCTAAAATAGAAAATAATAATGGATGTTTTGGATCAATATAAAAGGATTCAAAACATAAAGAAATAAGAAAGAAAATAGCACAATAACACACAAAGTATAAAAACCATTCTAATATCCTATTTAATCTTACTTTTCCTTTAGTCGCAACAATTATTTTCATTATAGCCTCCTATAGCATCTTCTTAAGAAATAATCCTGTATAAGATTCTTTCACTTTACTAACCTCTTCTGGAGTCCCAGTAGTAACTAAATTACCACCCTCGTCTCCTCCTTCTGGACCTAAATCAATAATATAGTCTGCACACTTTATAACATCTAAATTATGCTCTATAACTACTACTGTGTCTTTATTATCTACTATTTTTTGTAAAATTGCAAGTAGCTTCTTAATATCCGCAGAATGTAATCCTGTTGTTGGTTCATCTAAAACATATAAAGTTTTCCCTGTCGCTTTTTTCTGTAACTCTTTAGCAAGTTTAACTCTCTCTGCCTCTCCTCCTGACAAAGTTGGAGCACTTTGTCCTAATTTTATATAGCCAAGCCCCACATCTTCAAGAACTTGTAATTTATTCTTAATCTTAGGAACATTACTAAAGAATTCTAAAGCTTCACTAACTCGCATATCTAACACGTCAGCAATATTCTTCTCTTTATAGTAAATGTTTAAAGTCTTCTGATTATACCTTGTTCCATGACAAACCTCACATGGTACATAAACATCTGGTAAAAAATGCATTTCTATTTTTTTAACTCCGTCCCCTCGACAAGCTTCGCATCTTCCTCCTTTTACATTGAAAGAAAATCTATTCTTCTCAAAGCCATACATTTTTGCTTCTTTGGTATTCGTAAACAACTCTCTAATATCATCAAATACTCCCGTATAAGTAGCAGGATTACTCCTAGGTGTTCTACCAATTGGACTTTGAGAAATATCTACTAGTTTATCAATATTTTCAAGTCCAAGAATCTTATCATGTTTACCAGCTTTTTCTTTAGCTTTATATAATTTATTAGAAACTGCTTTAACTAATATCTCATTAATTAAACTACTCTTTCCACTACCACTTACTCCTGTTACACAAGTAAATGTGCCAAGTGGAATTTTAACATCAATATTTTTAAGATTATTCTCTCTAGCTCCTTTAATAGTAATAAATTTACCTGTACCTTTTCTTCTTTTTTTTGGTACCTCAATACACTCTTTTCCGCTTAAGTAACGTCCCGTTATACTTTTATCATTAGCTTTTACTTCTAGAGGTGTTCCACAAGCAACTATTTCCCCACCTTTATCACCTGCTAAAGGTCCTACATCAACTAAAAAATCAGCTGCTAACATTGTATCTGTATCATGTTCAACAACAATTAATGTATTACCTAAATCTCTCATTTCTAGTAAAGAATTTATTAATCGATTATTATCTCGCTGATGAAGACCAATACTAGGTTCATCTAAAACGTATAATACTCCCGTTAATCTTGAACCAATCTGTGTCGCTAATCTAATTCTTTGTGCTTCTCCACCAGATAAAGTACCTGCACTACGTGCTAGTGTTAAATAAGAAAGCCCTACGTTATTTAAGAAAGTAAGACGTGATTTAATCTCTTTTAAAATAAGGTCAGCAATTTGCATTTTTTCTTCACTTAAAGTTAAAGAATCAAAGAAAGTAATTAACTCTTTAACACTCATACAAGTTACTTCATATATATTTTTAGAAGCAATTTTAACCGCTAACACATTATCACTAAGTCTAGCTCCTTTACATGTTTCACAAGTATGTTCAACCATAAAATTCTCAAGCCATTCTCTAATCCAAGTACTAGACGTTTCCATATACCGTCTTTCTAAGTTATTTATAATACCTTCATAGTAATCAGTTTGGTTAGTCACATTACCACTTTTAGAAGTATATTTAAAGTTTATTAATTCATCACTACCATAAAGAATAAGTTCTTTTTCTCGTTCTGTTAACTTCTTAAATGGCTTCGTAAGAGAAATCTTATAATGTTTACACATACATTCTAAACGTTTAAAATAAATATTATCAGTATCATCTCCTAAAGTTTTAATCGCTCCTTCTTTTAAACTAAGATCTTTATTAGGGATAACTAAATCAGGATCAATTCTAAGCTTTACTCCTAAACCTTTACAATCAGGACAAGCTCCATAAGGGGCATTAAAGCTAAATAACCTAGGCTCTAACTCCGGTAAAGAAAAGTCACAATAGGGACAAGCAAAATCTTCAGAAAAGACAACCTCTTTATCCCCCATAAAATCAACAACCACTTTACCTTTACTTAATTTTGTCGCCACCTCTAAAGATTCAAATAATCTACTTCTAATATTTTCTTTTAAGACAATTCTATCAACAACAACATCAATATTAGACTTTTTATTTTTCTCAAGTTCAATATTCTCTGTCAAATCACGCATTTCTCCATTTACTCTAACTCTTACGAAACCTTTTTTAGCAAGATCTTCAAATAAATCTTTATGAGTTCCTTTTTCACCATGAACAACTGGAGCCATAATTATAATACGTGTACCTTCTTCACGTTCTAATATCTTGTTGGTAATCTCTTCAATACTTTGACTTGTAATAGGTATATTATGATTAGGACAATAAGGAACACCAACTCTAGCAAATAAAAGACGCAAATAATCATAAATTTCTGTTACGGTCCCTACTGTACTACGAGGATTTTTACTCGTTGTTTTTTGATCGATACTAATCGCCGGTGATAACCCCTCTATAGAATCAACATCAGGTTTTTCTGTTCCCCCTAAAAACTGTCTTGCATAAGCTGACAAACTCTCTACATATCTTCTTTGTCCTTCTGCATAAATTGTGTCAAAAGCAAGTGAACTTTTACCACTACCACTCACTCCTGTCATAACAGTAAGTTTATTTTTAGGTATTTCAATACTAACATTTTTTAAATTATTTTCCCTAGCTCCTTTAACAATAATTTTATCCATAATCTCACTTCCTTAAAACAGTTATTAGTATACCAGAACAAATAAAACAAAACAAGTTATCTTTTCTACCAAATTCTTCTTTTCTAAGCAAATAAATCATAGCACTTTGAACAAATGTTTGTCAATGCTTTTTTGATTTCTATACGCACTTTCCTTATAAATAAAAAAAAGACATACTGTCTTCTAACGATGCCCTAATACTAAAACTAGTAAAGGTATTAATAAACTAACGGAAATAATAACAAAAGCTAACAAGTAGTTAGTTGCAAATGCTGCGATACTATTATCTTCTTTAAAATTATCTTTAACCTCATCACTATACTTACCAGTCCTTTTAACAAGACTATTACCCCTTCCTGACCCATTAGAACTATTTTTCTTAGCCACATCATCCTGTAATTCTTTTTCTAATTTTTGTATTTCTTGTTCATTCTTTGCCTTTAAATAATCATTAAGATAAAGATGTGCACCATTAACTAATATTCTACGGTAATAATTTACAAGATTGTTAGGAATAAAGATTTCAAACTGTGAAAAGTTACTTTTAATATAATCACTATTTAAATTTTCGGGTTCAACCCCCATATATAAAGCAAGTTGTAATGTTGCTGCTGCATAAATATTGTTATTTATATTAGTCGCAATATTATCCTCTAATTCTGCTAGATAATTATAATTAATTATTTTATCACCATTATTTTTCTCAACTACCTCAATAGCTCTTGTATTAAAACTCCTAATATAATAACCATTATTATGAATATTATGCATACTATAATCCATGGCCATAAACAATTTCGTACAATCATCATCGCTATGATGATATTGATACCAATCTTGTAATTTCATAGCTACCACCTAGTATAATTTTATCTTATAATTTAAAATTTTACAAGGGGGGGCTCGAGATTTCTATCTAGGTTTAAACTCCAATATTTTTTGTTTAGCTCGCGTTGTCTTTGCCATATCTAACCACTCTTTATTAGGCCCACAAGAATTATTATCAGCAATTACTATTACTCTGTCTTTATTTTTTAAGTTATAATCTAATGGAACTTCAACACCATTTACAACCGCTTTATCAAGATAATTACCAAAATCATCTCCAAGATAGTAAGCAAAATCTATCGGAGTTGCCCCTTTTGGAAATTCAATAAATTCTCCATTTTTATTATAAACATACACTTTATCAGTAAATATTTCTGTCTTTACTTGGTTAATAAACTCATCATTTCTTTTAAAGTAATCACTAATATCTCTAATTGAATCACAAAATTGACATCTTTTTCTAATCTCATCTTGAACAAATCTAAAAGGCCTATCTTGATTTAAATGTAAATAAGCAGGCAAGCCATAAGTATCTACTAAGTTCATTTCCCTAGTTCTAATTTGTCCTTGTACCAAAGTACCATCAAACAAAGTAGAAACAGTATGTAACGACTGATAAAAATTAGTCTTAGGTGTCGCGATATAATCTTTAAAACGTCCTAAAAGCGGTTTATATTCTTTATGCAATATTCCTAAAGTCTTATAACAATCTAAATAATCATCGGTAACAATCTTTAAAGCCAATAAATCATATATTGCCGATAATTCTTTATATTTTAATAATTTTTTATAAGTACTATATACACTCTTAATTCTAATATTACACTGTGCCGTTATATTATTATCCTTTAATTTAGCTTTAATATTATCAGTCATATCACTCAAAACATCTTTTTTCTCAATCTCAAGTTTCCCTATTTTTTCTTTGAGGCTACTATAAAGAAAAGGAGAAATAACCTTAAATGAATGATCCTCTAATTTGTTTTTTAACTGATACATTCCTGTATAAGCAGCTAGAGGCACATAAATTTCCATTGTTTCAATTGCATTCTCCTTCTGCTTAAAAATTTTTTTAAATCCTATCGTTTCCATATTATGCAATCTATCTGCACACTTAATCATTACAACCCTAATATCATCAGTTATTGCATGTAAAATCTTTGAAGTATTTGCTTCTTCTTTCTCTTTTCTACTAGAAAAATTCATTCCTCTAAACTTACTAACTCCTTCAACCAAATTTGCTACTGTATCGTTGAATAGAGAAGCTATTTCATCTTTTGTAATTATTGTATCCTCAAGTGTATCATGTAATAGTCCCGCACAAATAACATCTTTATCAGCATACATATCCGAAAGATAATACGCCACATGCAAAGGATGAATTATATAGGGTTCACCGCTTTCTCGAAACTGTCCATCATGTAATGAAGCAGCCAATTTGTAAGCTTTTTCTATCTCTTCAACACCAGTTATACTATGTTTCTTAACATTTAAAATTAAATCATTTATTGTCATACTCTCACCTCCAATAGACAAAAAAACAGCCTTATTATTAGACTGTTCTTCCCCTTTTTCTCATTAATAATACCATAATACCACCACCAATGTTAAAAGAATATTAACAAACTAAATTACCTCTGTCAACCCCTTTTTATATAAATAATTCTTAAACTCTTTCACTACCCGACTTATTTTCGAGGAGCTAACTCCAAGTAATTTAGTAATTTCTTGATACCTAAAATCATTTAATCTTAACTCTAAAATAGCTCTATCTATAATATCAATGCTATAAAAATAATCTTTAATATTTTCCTCTAAATAAACAGTATCAACATATTCATAAGGATCAGCTTGCTTAACATCTTGAATTTCAAAATCAAGTTCTTGATAATGCAAAAGAGGCTGATTCTTTTTCGCTAGAAATTGTCTCATGTAATTTTTATAACAAGAATCTAAACAAGTTGAGAAAAAAGAATAAAACAAATATCCTCTATTAACATCAAATAATTTTATACTACTATTAAAACACTCATAACCTTTTATAATAAAATCTTCTAAAAGAATAGCACTATAATTATTACTTTTTAAATAAGCATAATATTTTTTTGCTTTATTAATAATTACGGGTTTATACTTTTCTAGCATAATCTTATATGCAATTTCATCATTATCTTCAATTAAATATAACAGTTCATAATCATTATATACCATAGATCCTACTTTCTATGGCGAACTACCTCATAAATCATTATTCCTGCCGCTACAGAAGCATTTAAACTATCTAGTTTATTAGACATCGGAATAGTAATTAATTCATCACATGATTTTTTTACTAACTGCCCTATTCCTTTCTCTTCATTACCAATAATAAGACCTACTTTAGACGCATAATCAACTAAGCTATAATCTTTTCCATCTAAACTACTACCATAAATAAAGAAACCTTCATCTTGTAATCTTTTAATAGTATTCACAATATTGGTAACTAAAACTATATCAATGTCAAAAAGAGTTCCTACACTAGTTTTAACGACTGTCGAATTAACAAGCACTTGTCTATCTTTAGGAATAATAATTGTTTTAACCCCTGCTGCTACAGCTGTCCTAATTATTGCCCCTAAATTATGCGGATCAACAATATGATCTAATATCAAAATGAAATTATTATCTGTAGTTAAAACATCATCTAGTGTTTTATACTGGTATTCCGCCATATCAAAAATTATACCTTGATGAACTCCATTTGCCAATTTGTCAAGATCGTGTTTTTCCTTCAAAATAAGCTTAGATTTTGCAAATTCCCCTAGGAGATTTTGATTTTTCAGATAAAAATTCCGGTCAAAATAAATTTTTCGTACTTTTTCACTTATTTTTTTATCACTAAGTATTCGTTCCGCTACATTTCTCCCATAAACTAACATTTTAAACCTCCACTATTATCTCTATTAATTTATTTATTTTCTCTTCTTGACCAGTCAATTTAAAATAACCAATAACCGCTTCAAGTCCTGTCGCTTTCTTATAAGTAATGATATCACAACCTTTAGGAGCATTATGACTTTTAGCATTTCGCGCCCTTTTAATTAACGATATTTCTTCTTCATTAAAAAATTTCCTTTCCAAAAGAACAGATAAAAAATAAGCTTGTCTTTTCGCACTTACATAGTTAATCGCAACTTGCTGTAATAAGTTCACTTTATTAATTCCTTTACTAAGTAAATAAAGTCTTATTTTCTCTTCATAAACAGCATCCCCAAGATAAGCTAAAACAAGTGAATTTATACCTCTTATATCCATATAACCACCGAACACAATATATTTTGTTTTGATCCTTGTCGTTACCTCCAAGGTTTCCTACTTCATAGATAAGGTAACCCCTATTCTCCATAGGCTTAAATTCCGATAGTCGCTACCGTACTTTTTTGTCCTTTCTTTATTTTAAGCATGAGCATTATCCAATCTTTATAGTGTAACCTTAAATCTTAAAACATAATATTTACGCTCACTATCAAACTCTTTTATATATTACACAAAGAGGAAAATTTTTAACCCCATTCTATAGTCTAAACTTATATGCTTTATACACTTTTATAATGACACCTCTTTGATGTAACCAATTTATCATATAGAACAACAGTTTGTCAATAGCATTTTGAAATTTAAACACACTTTCCTTATAATAAAAAAGATTAGAAATCTAATCTCTATCATTTCCCATTACTACTAAGACAAGTCTTAATAGTTCAAGTAATGTTGTAATAAGTCCTGCTACATAAGTAAAAGCTGCTGCTCTTAACACACTACTAGCTCCGCTTCTTTCTTCACTATTAACAATTTTTAAATCAGTTAAAAACCGTTTACCTCGTTTTGAAGCATCAAACTCTACTGGTAAGGTAATAAGTTGAAATAAAACGATTATAATCAACAACCAAATTCCAACCCAAGCTAAATCAATGGCATTAAAAATTAACCCAATTAAAACAGCCATATAACCAAACTTACTACTAAAATTAACAAATGGTACTAAAAATGATCTAAATCTCAAAAAGAAATAACTTTCTTTATCCTGAACTGCATGACCACATTCATGAGCAGCGACAGATACACTAGCTATACTTGTACCATTATAAATATCCGTTGAAAGTCTAACCACTTTAGCTTTAGGATCATAATGATCACTCAGTACTCCTTTTGTCTCTACAACATAAACTTTTTCAAGTCCATTTTTCTTTAATATCTCTCTTGCTGCTTCAGCACCTGTAATTCCACTTTTAACCTCTACTTTTTTATATTTACTATATTTTGTTCTAAGATATATATCTGCTCCTAAAGAAATTATAAATGCTATTATTGTTAAGCTATAACCAACATAAATATAATTAAATCCCATTTAATCCCTCCTATATTCGTTTATAAATAGTTCCTTCTCTACCATCTATTAACTGTATACCTTGACTAAGTAACAACTCTCTAATTCTATCAGCTTCAACATAATTTTTATTTTTTTTCGCAATATTCCTCTCTTCAATAAGTTTTAACACCTCATCACCTAATTCTATTATATCATCTTTTAGTAAATCTAGTCCTAAAACTTTATCAAATTCTTCTACTAAAAATCGTTTACTATAATCATTTAAAGAGCTTTTAAGCACCTCATAAAGAACAGTTAAAGCTAAAGCCGTATTCATATCATCTCCTAAAGCCTCTTTAAATTTATCAAGATATTGCTCTATCTCTTCTTTTTGTATATCTCCTTCTGTTTTCAAAGCTAAGGTTTTATTTTTTAATTTCAAATATGTCCGTTCTGCTTGATCTAGGGCCTCATAAGTAAAAAGTAAAGGTTTACGATAATGAGACTCTAAACACATATAGCGATAACTTAAAGGATTATACCCTTTATCTTCTAAGGTTTTAACGGTTAGAATATCCCCTTTTGATTTACTCATCTTTCCCCTTTGATCATTTAAATGTTCTCCATGAACCCAATAATTACACCATTTATGTCCAAGATAAGCTTCACTTTGCGCAATCTCATTAGTATGATGTGGAAAGATATTATCAACTCCACCGCAATGAATGTCTAGATATTCCCCTAAATTTTTAATAGCAATCGCAGAACACTCTATATGCCAACCAGGGTATCCTAAGCCAAAAGGACTTTCCCATTTTAACTCCTGATCATCAAATTTTGATTTTGTAAACCACAAGACAAAGTCAGCCTGATTTTTCTTATTAGGATCAGCTTCTACCCCAGCTCTTACTCCTACTACCATTTCATCAATTTTATGGTTTGTAAGAACATAATAATCTTTTAATTTAGATACATCAAAATAAACATTACCTCCAGCTTGATAAGCATAGTTATCAGCAAGTAACTTTTCAATTATTTTTATATAATAATCTATATTTTCTGTCGCTGGACTAACAATACTAGGCCAAGTTATATTAAGCTTACTGGCATCTTTTTTAAATTCTTCTGTATAAAATTCAGCAATATCTAAGACTGTTTTATGCTCTCTTCTCGCACTTTTAAGCATTTTATCTTCCCCACTATCAGAATCACTTGATAAATGTCCAACATCAGTAATATTCATCGCTCTTTTAACTTTATAACCTAACAAAGTTAAAGTCTTTTCTAATATATCTTCCATTATATAAGTCCTTAAGTTACCAATATGTGCATAATGATAAACAGTAGGTCCACAAGTATACATCTTAACCTCATTTTTATCTATTGGTACAAACTCTTCAACTTTTCTTGTAAGAGTATTATATAGCTTCATAAAAAGCACCTCTTTCTAATTGTCTATATTATATCATTAAAATATCTAAAAGAAAATAAGAGACTTACGCTTAATCTCTTACTATATTATATGAATATTTTACAATTTTCTTTTCTTCTTTTGAAAACCATATCTATCACTTTCTTCTATAACATAATTATTTTAATACACACCAATAACCTTTTTTATATGACCATTCACGTTTTAAATAACCTTTATCTTTTAACGAACGTATAATTTTATTAATGTATACCCTACTATAATTAGTTAAATTCATAAGGTTTCAACGGTATAACTATTATTACTTTTAATCAACGACAAGATTTTAGTTTCCGCTTCATTTAAATCAGAATAATTATCTGCGGTTTTCTCATCATTCAATAATTCTTTATTAAGTGGTATAGTTACAATAATAGTATGTTCACTTATATAAAAAGCATCTTTTCCATAATTTTTAACAATTAAAGGAATACCATGACCAGTTTGATCGATATAATCTAAATCACAGAAAATTTTTAAAAGTTTTTTATTAACAGGTTTTGATACACCTGCAAAAAAGTCTTCCTTTGTTAAGGCAGAAGGTAATCCTCCATTAGATACAATTTCAATTCTATCATCATAAATATAAACAGCAGGAGGAATTTCTTCAGACCATTTTGTATGAACGCAAGCATTAAGCCACGCTTCTCTAAAAGAACTAAAATCAAAATATTTTTCCTCTATTCTTTGTATTCCACCAACTTTTACTTTAGTTTCATTAATACTTTCCATATATTCCAAAACATTATTAACAGAAAGTAACAAACACTTACCACCATAATCAGTTCTTTTTAACATTATTGATTTATCAGTACCTGCAAATGTAACAACTTTAATAGATATATCATTAGAATCTGCTAACAACTCCGCCATTAAATTGTATTTATTATCATCCGTTTTTAACCCTAAATTATCTTCGAATTTCTCATTATTTATTTTAACATCATTTGAAATATATAAAGCCTTTAACATTTTAAATGTCAAATCTTGTTTAGAGCCTACTTTTTTAATAATATAATTGGGTTCACCATCTTTGTTTATTAATGCTTTAAGCATTTTTGGAGATAACTGTTTATCTTCGTCAAATGACCTACTATAATATTTACCAAAAGCAGAATATGGAACATTATCTCCCTTAGCATAGACTTTAATAATCTTTTTATCTTCAATCAATTCTAATGATATATGAGGAATAATTTGAGGTTTTATTCCCTCAGAAATTTTTCTTGAAACATCTCTTAATGTATTTTCATTTAAATCTTTCTGACCAATCACATCACCATTATTTTTTACTCCAAAATACACTGTTCCTTCATTATGTTTATTAAGCATAGCAGATAATGATATGTGCGGACACTTAATATTTCATTCCTAAATTCATCATTACTCCCTCCAATTTATTATATACTTTATTGTATACTTTATCATTATAATTAAAATTTACAAAAAATAATTACCCACAAAATTAATACCTAACCTAATAAACCCCAAGATATTAATCTTGAGGCTCACTGTAATTAATAACATTGGAAATAGGAATAATATAATTACTTTCATCTAACTTTGTCAAAATGTTACAAAAGTCAACACACAGATATTAAAATAGTCAGCATAAGAATGTTAAAATAGTCAATGCATATTAAATCAGTCAAACCACAATTTCTTTTTTACCATTAAACCAAGCATCAACAATTAACGATGTTACAACCTCATCTATAACTTTATCCACTCTTCTCGCTCCAAACTTTTCATATTGGCTCTCTCTTATAACTTTATCCACAATTTCTTTGGAAAAGTTCACCTCAATATCTTTCTTTTTAAAGGCCTCTTTTAAAATGTTTAATTTGTTTTCCACAATTTTGTGGATAAAGTTTTCTGTCATCTCGTTAAAGTAATATATTTTTTCAATCCTATTAAGAAATTCTACTCCTAAAAATTCCTCTAACTCACTATTTTTTTCTAGTCCGTTATCCATAAAACCAAGCTGTTCCTTATGCATACCTAAATTAGTAGTCATAAACAAAAATATATTATCAAATCTAACTTTCCGACCTTTTGAATCCGTCAAGAATCCTTCATCCATAACTTGTAAAAATAGTTTTAACACTACACTACTAGCTTTCTCTATTTCATCAAGTAATAATACTGCATGTGGATGCATTCTAATATTATCTAAAACCGTAAAATGATCATCAAATCCTACATAGCCTGGTGGAGAACCAATAATCTTACTAACAGAATGCTCTTCTTTATATTCACTCATATCAAGTCTAATAAAATTATCCTCACCATAAAGTAGTTTTGCAAACTCTTTAACTAATAAAGTCTTACCCACACCTGTTTTTCCACAAAAAAGAAATGAATGCACTTTCAAACTAGTATCAAAACCTAACTGCACTTTTTTAACTCTACTACAAAGATCTTTAATAATCTCTTCTTGCCCAACTATTTCTTTATTTAAAGATGTACAAAGATTATTAATCTCTTTTCTACTCCCCTTATTTATCTCATAAACAGGTATTTTTGTCTTTAAATGTATAACCTCAGCGATCATCTCTTTTGTAATTTTCCGTGGTTTCTTATGTGCTATAATCTTAAGTTCTAAATCATTCTTTTTACTAATTAGTTTCTTCTCTTCTTCTCGATACTTAGAAGCCATATCAAAATCCTGCTTCATTATCGCTTCTTTTTTATTAGCATTTATCTCTTTCAATTGCGTATTAATTTTTGAAAGGGTACTATCATCTTTACCTTCAAGCAACGAAACTCTTGTTGCTACCTCATCTAATATATCAATCGCTTTATCAGGTTGATAATATTCATAAATATATTTATTACTTAAATCAACAATTAATTCAATCATTTCTTCACTAATACTAACAAAGTGATAAGCTTCATATAAAGGTTTAAGTTTGTTTAAAATCTCTATAGTTTTCTCTCTACTTGGTTCATTAACCATAATTAATTGAAATCTTCTATTCAAAGCTTTATCTTTTTCGATAAAGTTATGATATTCTAAAATTGTCGTCGCTCCAATTAACTGAATCTTTCCCCTTGCTAAGGCCGGCTTAATAATATTAGACGCATCAATTGCTCCTTCAGCTCCCCCGGCTCCTACAATCGTATGTATTTCATCAATAAAGATAATTATATCTTCATTTTCTTCCAATTCTTTAAGAATCTTTGAAATTCTCTCTTCAAACTCTCCTCGATATTTCGTTCCTGCTACTAAACTAGCCATCGGTACTGATAGTATTGCTTTCCCTTTTAAAGCTTTAGGTACTGCATCAAGTGTAATTCTTCTTGCTAACTCTTCAACAATTGCTGTTTTTCCAACTCCTGCTTCACCTATTAATAACGGATTATTTTTTCCCCTCCGGCAAAGAATTTCAATCAACTGCTCTAATTCTTCATCCCTACCAATAACAGGATCAGTCTCATTGTTTAAGGCTTTTTTATTTAAATCTACTGCAAACTCTTCAACCATTAGTTTTTTATGCAATAGTTTCTTAGAACTCTTACTATCTTTAACTAAATTTGTATATAACTCATCAACATCGATATTAAGTCCAATCAAAAGTCTAATTGCAACACCTTCTCCTTCTTCGAGTATAGCTAAAAAGAGTTCTGTAACACTAACCTCTATTTCCCCTTTCTCCTTACTATTTAAAACCGCTGTTTCAATAACTCTTTTTAACAAAGGGGTATACAAAAACCAATTATTACCCTTTTTACCTATCCCAACTATTCTAATTAATTCTTCTTTAAATATTTCATAAGTTATATTGTAACTTGCTAATCTTTTTGTAATATCTATTTTTTTCATTGAAAGTATCGCTAAAAATAAATGTTCACTCCCCACATAAGGGTGTTTTAATTCATTCATCTCCTTTTTAGCTAATACTAAGGCTTTTTGTGCTTCTTCACTAAATCTTGAAAACATCTTTTTCTCCTCCTCAATTCTATTTTAAGGTTTTAAAAGAATAATTATCAAGAAATAGTCATCCCAAAAAAATGACAAAAAAAAGCCCTATTTCTAAGGCTTCAATTTTTTAAACAATTAATAGTAGAATTGTAAAGATAATAAAAGCTACTACTAATAATGCTACTAATAATTTCCAAATATATTTAAACCAATCTTTATAAGATGTACCTGTATAAGCAAGAGTTAACATAAGTGGAATACTAGTAGGAGCAACAAGTGTTACAATACCATATAAAGCTTGGAAGATAACTGCTATCATTTGATAATAATTAGTATCAGTTACAACGCTAACAAAATAAGGTAAAACACTATAAAAAGCATATACTGGATCACCATTAAAGATACTAGATAATACTATTACTAAACCAGTAGTAAAAATATTAAATCCTTTAGATAATCCTAAAATAACTTTATAAATAACTAATTGGTAAGGATCATATGTTGTAAGTACTAAAACTGTATATATTAATATAACAATAATAGCAGGTACTAAAGCTTTTTTTACACCTTTACCAAAAGCATCAATAATTTCATCCCATTTAATCTTATAAACAAATTTAATAATAATCACTGCTAATATCATTATTGTAATTAATTCTAATAATGACCAATAACCAAATGGACTAACGGCTCCCAAAATCTTACCAAAGATAGGAAATCCAAATAGTTCAAATTCTGTTACAGCAGTATAAACATCTGTAAATAAGTCAATACCAAAGGAATTTGACCAAGTAATGAATCCTAAAACCATTACTAAGAATATTAAATCTAAGATAATAACTAAAGGCCATACTCTTTTCTTTTCTTTTCCTTTAACAGGTTCAGGAATAAATTCATCTTTTTCAGTTTCTTTCTTAAGACTATCTTTTTTGCTAAACTTAACAACACCTAAAACAAGTAAAATAATTCCAATAACTAATAAAATTACTTTTGCCCAAATTAAATCTGTAAGTTCAACTGATAGATATTCTTGTAAAACTTGGGTAGTGTTATAAGCAAATGTTGTTCCCATTAAACCTACTGCAACACTACCAGCTGTAACAGCTACAGTAGCAACACGACTATATCCCATCATTAATAACAAAGAAATAACAAATGGGAAAAACATTAATAAAGCTAATTGTAAGCCTGCAAAAGATGTTAAGATAGCAAATAAAGAAATAATTACAATAACGAAGATTGTTTCTTTACCTTTAAATTTTTTGCAGATAGAATCTAACATAGCTCGATATGCACCTGTTTTAAATAAAACACCATAGAATCCACCAACTACTAAGATAAATAATGCAACATATCCAAAATAACCTAATACCGTTGATTGATAAGATAAAATATCAAATAAACCAACTTGATATCTACCAATTTCAGTATATTCCATTTGATAAGTAGCACAAGGTATAATCCATGTCAATAGAGCACAAATTAGCAACGTTATGATTGCAACTTTCAACACTTTATGCTTTTTCATATCATTCTCTCCTTCCATCTATAATTATACGAACAAATCCTTTGTTTTACAAGCTTTTAACGTTTTTTTTGATGAAATTTTTGTGAAGAATTTATCGCTCTAAAAAAAGCCGAAAAAAGATTATAAGCATTCTTATCAATTAACAATAAAGATTCAGGATGCCATTGTACTCCAATTATAAAAGTTTTACTTTTTAACTCAACTCCTTCTATAAATCCATCCTCACTTAAAGCTGTAATATAACAAGACGGCATATCAGGAACATGATAATTATGTCTCGAATTAACCAATATTTTTTCTTGTCCCAATATCTTAAACAATTTACTGTCTTCAGCAATATTAACATAATGACAATATTGTTTATCTGGTTGATAATGTTTTATTTGCGACTTATTTAACACTGTATTATCAATTCTTCTATCATCATTTATTAGTACTTTACTTAATATTTGCATACCTAAACAAATACCTAATAAAGGTTTATCTTCTTTTATCGCATATTTAATAACTAATTCATCAAGATGAGTAAATAACTCTCCACCAGGTACAATAAAACCATCACATAGTTTTAATAATCTAGTTAAATCTCTCTCTTCTAATTTACTATAAGTATATTCTAATTCTACTTTATCTTCTAACGGTAAAATTAATACTGGAATCCCTCCCATTTTAATAACCGCTTTTCTTATACTTTCAACACAACCACTATTTCCATCAGAACATACTCTACTAACTATTCCAATAAACGGTTTCAAAATATCACCTCTAAATATTTTATGTTAGAAAAAGAAAACAGACATAAAATATGTCTATTTATCTAAAGGTTTCATAGTTGGAAATAAAATAACATCTCTAATAGATTCAGATTCTGTAAATAACATCACTAATCTATCTATTCCATAACCTACTCCACCAGCAGGGGGCATCCCATATTCTAAAGCTTCAATGAAATCCATATCTATATCATTCGCTTCATCATTACCTAAATCTTTTTCTTTTAATTGTTCTTCAAATCTTTCTAACTGATCATCTGGATCATTAAGTTCTGTATAAGCATTAGCAAACTCTCTACCACCTATAAATAATTCAAAACGATCAACAAATCTTGGATCATCCTTATTTTTCTTTGTAAGTGGTGAAATTTCAACCGGATGACCATATAAGAATGTTGGTTGAATTAACGTTTCTTCTACATATTTTTCAAAGAAAAGATTAATGATATGACCTACTGTTCTTTCATGTTCTGCTACCTCAATTTTATGTTCAGCCGCAAGTTCTAACGCTTCTTCCACTGTCATTTCCTTCTTAAAGTCAATACCCGTAACCTCTTTAATAGCATCTACCATACTAATTCTTTTCCAAGGCCCAGCTAAATTAATATCATAACCATACCAATGATAATCTAACTTCCCAATAACATTATTAGCAATATTTAAGAAAAGTTTTTCTGTTATATCCATCATTCCTTCTAAATCAGAATAAGCTTGATATAACTCCATTAAAGTAAATTCTGGATTATGTTTTGGATCCATCCCTTCATTTCTAAACACTCTACCAATCTCATATACTGCTTCCATACCACCAACTAATAATCTTTTTAATGGCAATTCTAAAGCTATTCTTAGATACATATCTAAATCTTGACTGTTATGATGCGTAATAAAAGGTTTAGCAGAAGCCCCTGTTAATAGTGTTGATAAAACAGGAGTTTCTACCTCAACAAATCCTAAATTATCCAAAAAGTTTTGAATAGAACGAATAATCTTAGGTCTTAAAAAAGCAACTTTTTTAGATTCATCATTCATAATTAAATCAACATAACGTCTTCTATATCTTTCTTCTATATCTGTTAAACCATGAAATTTCTCTGGAAGAGGTCTTAATGCTTTAACAAGAGGAGTATACTCTAAACATTTAACTGTAATCTCTCCTGTCTTTGTTTTCATTACTTTACCATAAATACCAATTATATCTCCAATATCTGCTGTCTTAAAGATATTATATATATCTTCACCAACATCATTAATAGATATATATACTTGAATAGGACCCGTCTTATCTTTAATAGATATAAAGGAAGCCTTGCCCATTTTTCTAATAAACATAATTCTTCCTGCTATTTTAACTGTATAAGATGCTGCTTCTAAATCATCATGAGATATATCTTTATATTTTTCTTTTATTTGAGCTGCATATGAATCTCTATCATAACGTTGTCCAAATGGATCATATCCAAGTTCTCTTAAACTTTTAGCTTTTTCTCTTCTAACTAATTCTTGTTCACTTAACTTTCGTTCTGACATAAAATATCCTCCTTCACAACATCAGTTCTAACAACAATTGTCTTAACTAACTTATCATGTAAGCCTTGCCCATTTTTTGATAATGCAATCATTAAAAGACTAATGATAAGAATAGTATATTGAATAATACTTAAAAGACTATTAATACTTAAATACAAATTTTTACTTAAAAGCATAACTAAAGCCACTAAAATAATATTAACTAAAATACTATTATTAACCATCGCTCTAATAAGTAAATCATTCATTGACAAATCTTTATCTGTTGTTTTCGTAATTTTAATTTTCATAATTTTCTTACCAAAGGTCTGTCCATTATTATAACATGGATAGACAACATAATAAAGTAAACTTATAACAATTGCCACTATTGATGAAATTGCTGTATATTTAGATATATCATATTCTATATCAACTATTTGATTAACATATTCTTCAATTGTTGAATTGCCACCCACATAATCTTCTAATATTTGATTTTGTTCATCATATAATTTTCTTGTAGAATCACTAACAGGAATAAATGCTGTAACAATTGTTGTTATTAGAGTAAGAATAATTAAATCAAGTAAGAAAGCAAGTAATCTCTGACTAAATAATGCTTTAACCTCAGTATCTTTTTCTTTAACTTTTTTTTCATCTTTTAATTTATCATATATGCTTTTCTTCATTCAAGACCTCCTTAAATTCATCTAATATATGTAGTATATCACAAAGTTTAGTCATACCACAAATTTTCTTTTTTATCTCACTACTACCTCTAACCCCTTTTAAATACCAACCAACATGGCTTCTAATTTCTAATACTACCCGTTTCTCATCTTTTAAAGAGGTTAGCATTTTTAAATGTTTAATACACATATTAACTTTATCTATATCACTAGGAAGACTATAAGACTTACCATCTAAATATAATACAGTATTTCTAATAAGCCAAGGATTTCCTAAAGTCCCTCTTCCTATCATAACTGCATCACAACCAGTATACTCTAACATCTCTTTAGCTTTCTCTGGACTCGTAACATCTCCATTACCAATTACTGGGATTTTAACATTATTTTTGACATCACGAATAACATTCCAATCAGCTTTACCACTATAACCTTGACTCCGCGTCCTTCCATGTACACATATAGCTTTAGCACCTGCTTCTTCACACACTTTAGCTATTTCAACCGCATTAATATGATCATTATCCCAACCACTACGTATTTTAACTGTCACTGGGCATTTAACAGCTTTAACAACAGAACTGACAATTGTTTTAACTTTAAGAGGATCTTTAAGCAAGGCACTACCTGCTTGGGCCCTAACTGCTACCTTAGGAACAGGACAACCCATATTAATATCAATTATATCAGGTTTCATGATTTTTTCTATATATTTAGCAGCCTCCACAAAACTATCAACATCACTACCAAATATCTGTTGAACAATAGGCCGTTCCATCTCCTCCATATAAAGCATATCTATAGTTTTTTTATTATCATAACATATCGCTTTATCACTAACCATCTCTGCATAAATAAGTCCACAACCCATTTCTTTAATTATTTTTCGATAAGCACTATTACAAATTCCCGCCATTGGGGCTAACACTACTTGATTAGCTATTTCTACATTTCCTATTTTCCATCTCATAGACACCTACCTCTAATCATTATCTTGACTAGCTCGATATAAAGTTAGGACTTTTGCCCGTCCTTTTATATCACTATTTATACTATTAACTACCTCTAAATTAAGAAATGAAGCCGGTATTTGTTCTATATAATCAATCTCAAACAATTGAAATGGTATCGCCCTAGCTAATCTTTCATCTTGATTAAAAACATTAAATTTACCTTGTTCTAAATAATGTAAAGCCGCTAAATCACTAGGTAAAGATAACATATGCTCAAGTTTATAATAATCTTGATTGTTAACAATGAAAGAACTAGCATCTTCTGTTATAAGAAAATCATATGTAGTTTTTTCTCCTCCATCCTCAAAAGTTCTACTAATATTCTTCATATACTTACCATTAAGGTAATCTTCACATATCTTTTGCTTTTTTTCACGTTCAAAAACACGTTCCTGACTATCTTTATATAAATCTATATAATATTCATAATTACCTAACACTATCTCTTTATTATCTAACTCACTACCATTTAATATATTAGCAATTAACTTTTTATCCGTAGTTTCTAAAGTATATAAATCTGGTTTAATTAAAGATAATTGTTCCTCTTTATATTCCATAACTCTATTCTTATAAGCATATAATTCATATACAAGCAATTGTTTTTTATTAGCGTTTAATTCATATAACTCCATTATTTTTTCCCTACTTTCCCATTTTCTTTCAACAAATCTCTAATTTCTTCCAGTAATATTACTTGTTCATCTTTTTTCTTTTCTTCCTTTTTATGTTCTATTCCTAACTTTTTATCAGCTTTATCTCTAATTTTTGTTACTATTTTAACCATAACAAAAATACAAATAGCAATGATTAAAAAGTCAACAATACTTTGAATAAAAGCTCCATACATAATCGAAGCATCACCTATCTTAATAGATAAACCACTAAAATCAAGGCCTCCTAAAATAACACCAAGTAAAGGCATAAATATATCATCAACTAAACTACTAACTATTTTAGAAAAAGCTCCTCCAATAATAACACCAACAGCCATATCTAAAACCGCTCCACGACTAATAAATTTTCTAAATTCACCTATTTCCTTTTTCATCACTACTACCTCCAAAACTTTTTCCACATCTCTTGTGGAAAATCACTTTTAAAATACCACACGAACTAAATTATAGTCAATGCCAAATTAAATATTTACAAAAACTCGTATATAGAAAAAAGAACTATTTTTCAAGTTCTTTTAAAAGCTCTGCTTTACTCATCTTAGTATAGCCTTTTATTCCTTTTTCTTTAGCAATCTCTCTTAACTTAGTCAAACTCATCTTTTCATAACTAGTTTCTTCATCTTCATTAGGCATTTTACCATTCTCTACTAAATAATCAATTTGCTCTTTAGTTAATGTTTCATACTCTAACAAAGTATTAGCAAGTAAATCTAATAGCTTCCTATTATCTTTAATAATCTTTGTTGCATCTTGATAACATTTATCTATAATCTTACGCATCTCTTGATCAATTTCATGAGCTACCTCATTAGAGAAATTACGTATTTTATTATAATCACGTCCTAGGAATGAGCTACCTTCTCTTTGCTCTAATTGCATTGGTCCTAAATCACTCATACCATATTCTGTAACCATGCTTCTAGCAATCTTCGTTGCTTTTTCAAAATCATTTTCTGCACCAGTTGTAACCTCACCAAAAACAATTTCCTCACTAACTCTTCCTGCTAATAAACCTGTAATTTCTTCTAATAAATCTGTTTTAGTCCTACAAATCTTTTCCTCACTAGGTATCATCATATTATAACCACCAGCAGAACCACGAGGAATAATTGTAACCTTCTGTACATCATTAGCACCTTTTAATTTAATACCAACAACCGCATGACCAGATTCATGGTAAGCAACTAATTTACGATCACTTTCACTTCTTTTAGCACTAGTCTTAGCAGGTCCCATTAACACTCTATCACTAGCTTCATCAATTTCACTCATTGTAATAGCATCTTTATTTCTTCTTACTGCAAGTAAAGCCGCTTCATTTAATAAGTTTTCAAGATCAGCTCCAGAATATCCAGGTGTTCTCTTAGCAATAGCTGCAATATTAACTGAAGGCGCTAAAACCTTATTACGAGCATGAACTTTAAGTATCTCTTCACGACCTTTAACATCAGGCAAATTAACCGTAACTTGTCTATCAAAACGTCCAGGACGAAGAAGAGCAGGATCCAATACATCAGGTCTATTAGTAGCTGCAATAATAATAATACCTTCATTCTCTCCAAATCCATCCATTTCAGTAAGTAATTGGTTTAAAGTTTGCTCTCTTTCATCATGTCCTCCCCCTATACCAGTACCACGTTGTCTACCAACAGCATCAATTTCATCTATAAAGATAAGACATGGTGCTGTTCTTTTAGCTTGTTGAAACATATCACGTACCCTACTTGCTCCAACACCAACAAATAACTCTACAAAGTCAGATCCACTAATATAATAGAAAGGAACATTTGCTTCTCCAGCTACCGCTCTAGCAAGTAAAGTCTTACCTGTTCCTGGAGGACCATATAATAAAACTCCTTTAGGAATTCTCGCTCCTAACTTTTGAAATTTCTTTGGATTCTTTAAGAAATCAATTAACTCTTTAACCTCTTCTTTTTCTTCATTAAGTCCTGCTACATCTTTAAATGTTACTTTATTTTTATCGCTTGAAAGTTTAGCTTTACTTTTACCAAAGTCAAAGGAATTTTTTCCTCCTCCCATTTGTTTACTTAAAAACCAAAAAGCCACAAAAGCAAGAAGAACAATCGGTAAAATATTAACTAAAACAAGTAATAAAGTACTTGATTCTGGATCAGTATTAGTTGTAAAAGAAAAGTCCCCAGTCTCACTAGCTTCCACTAATTGTTTCATTACTTGATCAGATAATGGAATTCTTACAAAGAAACTCTCATTCTCATCATAACCATCTAATTTACCTGTAACCTCATATACTTTTGCTCTTTCTCTAGGGGTTACCTCAATCTCTTCAACTTTATTGTTATTTAAATTAGAAATAAACTCATCATAAGTCAATACATTTATTTTATTATTAGCAATACTAACAAAGTAAATTACTCCTAGCATCACTAACAATAAAAAGACATATGGAAGTAAACCTTTTCTAACATTTTTTCTATTTACATTCATATAATTTCTCCTCTCATTACTCATATTCAAGTATTATATCATAAAATTCTTCATTAGTCTTATCAAATTTAGATTTTTTTAATCCTGGAAGAAAAACAACCTTTCCTGCACTATCAACTACTACTGGCCACAAATCTCTATCTCTAATTGGAATCTTTTTATCAATAAAAATATCTTTAATTTTTTTCTTCCCTCCACCTTTAATTATCATCATATCCCCAAATTTCCTCGTTCTAACAATTAAAGGCAAACTTAACTCTTTACTAGATAATTTAATAATGTTATTACTATTACCTAAAACTTTATCTACCCTTTTAAGAGTATGCCCATTTGGTAAAAGAACCTCATTACTAATTTCTATTTCATAACTACTAATAATCCCAGGATTACGTTCAATTTGTAATTTATTATAACTCTTCGTAACAACCACATCATTAGGCAAATTAACTTTACTATTACTTTTTTGACTTAATATTAATTTCATAAGTAAAGAGATATGTTTATCATTAATTAAAATTAAATCATCTTGATAGAAATTAGAAACAAATTTTTCTAAAATTATTCTCTGTAAAAACTGATCAATCTGTAAAAATTTATCAATCAATAAAGTATTATCAACAATAACCTGTTCCAAACATTTATCTGCTTCTTTTTCTATATACAAATCAGCATTATATAAAAGATTACTAAATTTCAAAAACTTTTGATGAACATTTATATCTTCTTTTTTTAAAAAAGGTAACACAACTTTTCTATATCTATTTCTAGTATAAACACTACTATTATTACTACTATCAATTGCATATTTAATATTATTTTTATGGCAGTACTCTTCTAATTCCTTCTTAGTTAAACCAATAAAAGGTCTGTAAATACTGTAGCTATCTAATTTAACTATTTTTTGAAAACCACTATATCCTTTCAAAGTAGAACCTCTAGTTAACCTCATTAAAATAGTTTCCATCAAATCATCACCATGATGTGCTGTTAACAAATACTTTGCTTGATATTTTTTCACGATTTGTTCAAAAAACTGATATCGAATATTACGCGCCTCATTATGAAAATTATCATCACCGTATCGTTCTATTTTCATATATTCAAAGATAGCATTATTATCTTTACAAAAAGCTTCTAATTCCTCTTTTTCTCTTTCACTAGCTTTTCTTTTCCCGTGATTAACATGAGCACAAATGATATTAATACTTATTTTTTTCCTAAGTTCTAATAAAGTCTTAAATAAAGCCATCGAATCAGGTCCATAAGAACAACCTAATACTACAAAATCTCCATCTTCAAGTTTTATATCCTTATACAATAAATCAATATCCATATACATCCCTCATCCAATTATGATAATATCTAAAATTAAAATTAGCAAGATAATTTAGTAATTATATCTTAACACATAATTTAAAAGTTCTAAAGTCCTCTTGAAGAAAAAATACCTAATCATCATCAGGTATTTTTAAAATATATTCTCCATCTTTAGAATAAAAGTATTTTTCTCTAGCATATCTAGCAATATAATCTTCATCTTGTAATTTATCAACATCAGCCGCTAATTCTTCCTCTTTATCTTTTAAATCTGCTAATTCTTTTTTTAACTCATTTCTTTCTTGATATTTATTATATATCTCTGTCCAATATTTAAAAATTGTAAAGGTAGTAAAAATAATAACTAAAAAAGAACAACATAATAACAAAAGAGGTCCCAACTTTTTCTTCTTTTTTTTCTTTTTAGTCATTTTTACACCTACCTTCCTAACATATATTATAGTACGAATAAACAACCAAGTACAATAATATCAAGGAAAAATATCACTTTTTGACACTTTTAGGCATTATTTCAAAATTTTTCTATTTTAACTTTTCTCTACTTTATCATCTTTATTATTTTCCTTTTTTTTATCTTTTTTCTTCTTAAGAGAAGGAACTTTAATAAAGTGCCTAAAACTTTTACTATGACTAAAAGTTAAAATAAACCCCAATATAATTAATAGATAAAAATATGGATGGATAATTCCCCCATTTATTTTTTTAATAAAAATAAAGTAAATTAAGACTAAATCAAAAACAAAAAGAATATTAAAAAATAATTTCTTTAAATTTGTTAATTTAAATAACATATTATAGTTTAAATTATAAACTCCTCCTAAAAAAAGACCAAAGAAAAAAGAAAAAAGCATACTAATAACCTGTTGTTTTAAATCCATTATTTAAACAACCTATTAAAAACACTATTAGTACCCTTTTCTTTTTTTTGATCTTCATCCATATAGGAAAAGCCTTTAATTAAACCTTTTATAGAAACATTACCTGCTAAAGTATCTAATTTAACTAGTTCTAAATCTTCTCCTTTAACTGCCAGAAAACCCATTACTGTTTCTAATAAGAATTCTTCATTATCAAAGTTTTCTATTTTCTTAACTCCTGTAATAAGTAAATTCTTTCTTTCTGTAATCGTAATACTATGATTATAATTATTAATAATTGCTTCTTTTGTTTCCATATCATCTCACCTAGTAAATGATATGCTAAAAAAAAGAAAATATGAAAAAAAAAGAAACTCTTAAGCTTCTTTTTCTTCATCTTTAATATTATTATAAGCTTCAATAATTTTATCTTGAAACATTGCTCTAACCTCTGGATTAATAGGATGAGCAATATCACGGTATCCACCAGCTTGAGTTTTTCTACTAGGCATAGCAATAAATAAACCGTTGTCTCCTTCAATAATTCTAATGTCATGAACAGCAAAACTATCATCAATTAAAACTGATGCAATTCCTTTCATGCGACTTCCTTCTTTTTCAATTTTGCGTACATTTACAGATGTAATTTTCATTTACTGACTCCTCCTTTTAAAGTACTAAGACTTTATACTTTAATAATATAATAACTAAAAGACTTTTGCAAGATTTTTTAACAAGTTTCTAAACATAAACGTATATTTTTGTCTTAATTAATTATTTCCAAACTAGATGTCACTAAATCACTATAAGAAAAAGACTTAATATTATTAGGAGCATTATTAACATTAATTAATTTAACTACAAAAATAGCAGGATAAGTCTCAATTATCGTTCCATCAAACTCTAAAGTTTGATTTCTACTCCCATTAAATTTAAAATGTAATATTTCCCCCTCTTTTAACTTTACATCCTCTCTAACTTTATCTATATTCATCTTGGATACCCCACATACATTACTCCAGGCGTAATTATTCCACCTATTCCTTTACTACCATAATGCGTCTTTTCAATAACAGAAATTAAGTCTATCTCTTTATTTTTAGGAGAGAGTGCTACTGTACTTGCAATAATTGCTGGATCAAGAGCATGAATATTAATTCTTTTGGGACTAGATGCAAAATTAGCCCCTGTCTTAATTAAATCTTCATAAAATGATTGACAGGCTCCAGCAATAATAATGAGTTTATCTTGATTTCGTTCATATTCCCGAGCTTTAGATACTGCTTTAACAAAATTTAAAGAGTTTTGATAATTATTAATATCATTTTTATCTTTATTCTTTTTAAAAGAATCATGACCAGTTACAACTAAAATATCAGGCTTATACTCATTTAAACAATTAAGGATTTCACTTTCAAACTTTCCCTCTTCTAAATTTACCCCATAAGCTTCTAAATGCATTTCTTTATAAAAATCAATACACCGTCTTAAATAATCTTTATCACCATCAATATGTAATATTTTACCAGGTAAATAAAAATATTCACTACGATCTAGTTTCAACATATCTTTAATTTTAAGTGCATCATTTCGATCATCACTATCATTTTCTTTTTCTGTTACTAAAACTAAATCGTCCAAATAACTATCAGCATATAATCTAACATCATGTCCCTTTAAATAAGCGACATCATCTAAAATATCAACTATTACAAATAAAATGTCATTACCATATGATTTTCTTGTTACATAATCTCCAATTTTAAACATCTTATCACCAATAAAGTATATGTACCAAAAAAAGAAAAAAGACTAACATAAATTGTTAGCTAAATCAACATAAACAGTATAGTCAAGCTGCTCCGCTCTTACTGTTAAATCATAATCATATTTTTTTAATATCGCTTCAATCTTTTCTAAATCATATTTTTTTAAATTATTTCTAAGCATTTTCCGTTTAAATTGAAAACTGTCATGGACAAGTCTAAAGAAAAACTCTTGATTTTTAAGCTCTAACCTTTCCCTCTTACGTTTAAAAGACACAACCACACTATCAACATTAGGTCTAGGAACAAATTGATTTCTATCGACTACAAATTCCTTTTTAATATCAAAAGAGTAATTTAAAATAACAGTAAGCGCTCCATATTCTTTAGTTGAAGGATGGCTTGAAAACCGTTCACCTACCTCTTTTTGTACCATCATTACAATTTTTGTAAAGTCTAATCCTTTAGAAACTAATTTAAAAAGAATTGGTGTCGTAATATAATAAGGAACATTACTAATAAAGTACAAATTATCATAATTATAATCTTTAAAATCATTAACAAGATCAGCTTTAAGAAAGTCATTGAATATAATATTAATATTAGTATACTTACTAACTCTAGGTATTAATATATCTTCTAAACTTTGATCTATTTCATATGCCAATATCGTACTATCTTTATATAAATTTGCAAGAGCTATAGTTAAATTACCACTCCCAGGCCCAACCTCAATAATTAAGGAATTACTTAAAACCTCTCCACATAAAGCTATTTTTTTTATTATTTCTCTATTTTGAAGAAAATTTTGACCATATTTTTTTTTAAATCTAAATTCATCCATCAAACCACTCATTTCTTAATAACTAAAGTATAATATGTAATTTTTAAACTTGTCAATAAAAGAGCCTAAGCTTGTTAAACATTAGTTAAAATGTCACCGATTTTATAGTATAATTTCTTTATAATTCCTCATTGACAACAGGGACCCAGTAAAAACTCTTTTGAAGTGCGTAATATCTTAAAAATAAGATATTACAGCAAGTATGACGAGTTATTACTGCCTATTATCAATGATTTGCTTATAAAGAAATTATAAAACTTAGTGGTGACATTTTAACTAAAGATATGGTGACATTTTAAAAAAGGATTAACATAAAAGAGCCTAAGCTCTTTCAAGTTTCTTAGTCTCTTTATCTTTTTTATCTTTTTCTTTAAACATAAATAATATATTAGCAATTACTAAACCATAAAGCATAATCTTAATATAAGCTACAAAGTTATCAAAATAATTAAAATCAGCTCCATAACCATATTTTCCATTTAAAACCATATTAGTATCAAAAATTGCTCTATAACAAACAAAGATGATAGTTCCTAATACTAAACAACAAGTCAAATTATAAAATAAATTCTTTGTAATTCTAGTCTGTTTAAACAACATATTAATAATAAATATAATCAAAAGTACAGCAAAAGGAATCAATTCAGGTAAAACACTAACTATACTTTTCTCTAAACGCATATTCATTCTTACAAAGATAAATAATGTCAAACCAAAAGCTGCTATAAAAAGAAGAAATTTAAGTCCATAAAATAATATATTAAATATTTTCTTCATCTTAACCTCCTATTACGACATTCTTATACCAATTAGATATTTCTACAATAAGGTCTAAAGTATATTGATAATTATTCATTGTATCAACATAACTATCTTCAACTATATCAAAGAAATTTATTTTATTAACATTTGTACTAAAATAATAATGATCTGAATTTTCTAAATTGTTTTGAACATAATTAGTTGAATTTAATAAATTATTAATATTTAATTTAACATATGGTTCTATAATATCAAAATTAGGTAATGTACTAACAGTATCTGTACTAAACATGGAATTTATTTGCATCGCTACACAATCATTTAAAACGATATTTCTAAAATCTCTAGTAAAATTATAAGCATCCTGAATACCAATTGTATCTAAATCAAAATATCTCATCATCTCATCACTTTCAAGTATCTCTAAACATGCTTCCATACGCAATTTTGCATTATTTAATCCATAAATATTCAAAGAACCTGTATAACTATCTTGATTATAGACATTAATATTATTACGAATCATATTTATTTTATTTTCTACATTAACTTTACTAGTATCATTATAAGTACTTACATCAACTGTATCTGCTAACTCATCCATATGATAAAAATTTAAAAAAAGTAAGAAAAAAGAAAGTCCAAAAATAAGACCAGTAATCGTATAAGCAAACATACTAGCATACTCTAATAAAATCTTTTTCATATTTCTTCCTCCATTTGCACTTTAATCTCAAAATGATAATATTTATTCTGCCATTCTGTATTTTGGGCATCCTCTGCGACATAAATTCGCAATTGATAATTATTAACTTGTGAAGGAGCAATACTTCTAGTATCTAAAATATTATTTTTAATTTCATCTAAGTCTCCACTCTTAATAACTTTACCATTCAATGACAACTGATATCTTAACTGATTTCTTGATAATAGTTCTTTACTACTATAAGTCGCATCATCACTAATAATACTATCTTCAAGTAAAACATTATATACGCTATCATTATCACTAGAATTAGTAACTGTAAATTCATAAGGCGTTAAACTCAAAGCTGTATTATCATCTACTGGAATTAATCCACTTTCATCCAAAACATTATTAGTACCACTTATCTCTACATTTATTAAACTTGTATTGTTGATAGAACCATCACCATAAAAGAACCGATACCATAATATAGAGGTAGTAAAAATAAAGACAAATAAAGCAACTCCTGCTAAAACCAATAAAACAAATTTTTTCATTTTTTAAATCTCCCTTCTTTCTTTTGAGCCAAGGAATCTAACTTTTTACTATTTTTAATTTTCTTATCATTCTTTTTCTTCTTTTCGCTTTTATCACTATTTTTTAAAGTCTTAAACAATTTATATATATCATAACCAATAATCGCTACAGCAGGAACAATAATAATCGCTACCCAACCAAGTATTGTACTCAAATAATATTGAATATAACCAATCTTTGGAATTCTAAACATTACTTTACCATATATGTCATTAAAATTAATTCGCGATGAATCCTGAGTATTATTATTATCACCTTTTGTTGTATATAAATAATCACCCGTGCTAGTTCTTTCTATATCAACAATTCTATGTGTAACTGTGATACCAGAATATCTATAATCTGTAGAATTAAAAGTAATAATATCACCTTTTTGTAATTCATCAGGACTGTCTACCCTTTTTGTTACCACAACATCTAACACATTAATCGAAGGTACCATACTAGGACTAACGATTGTATAAGCTGACAGCAATTGTCTTTTACCATTACCAGCTTTAATATTATGCCTACTGTCTATAAAGTTAACTACAAAAGCTAAGAATACTATAACCATTATTAAACAGATAGAATACATTAAAACTGTCGTTATAAAATGGAAAATCTTTCTTGCTGTTAATAACCAATTTTTCTCAGAAGTTTTCTCCATAAAGCTTTTCACCCTCTTATTATTCTTATCTAAACACAAGAAAAAGAATTAGTATTAATCTTCAGCCAAATCAACTTGTGCTTTAATTGACACTCTAACACTAAAACTTTTTGGTATTTCATCTATTATTGTATCTTCATCTACCCACATTCTTAATCTATAATTAACAATAGAACTTTCATCTAAAGTTGCACTATCAAGTAACATTGTACCTGCTAAAGTACCCAACTTTGTACTCTCCATAAGAGGAGTAAAGTTCTTTGGAGCCATTACCTCTTCATAAGAATCATCAACTTTCTTTTCTAAATACAATTTAACATCATCATTATCAAGTGTAGAAGAAACATCTTTTTCTGCTGCAATCTCATACTTAGTAACTACATCACCAGTAATAGAAGCCTCCACTGTAAAATCAAAATATTGATCCTCATTAGTTAATGTTTTACCAACCTCATCTGTTACAGGATAAGCATCAGTAATATTAATTCCATTTGTATCCTCAGTATAGTTTAAATAAATATTTCCCGTACTTATAGTATTAACACTATCTTTTTTCTTTGTATAAGTAACAGTTGCCACAGAAACCCCAATCACCATAATTATAAATAATAAAAAGCAAATTACGATAATGAATAACTTATTATTAGACTCTTTTTTTATACTTTCACTTTCATAGTTTTGATTCTCCATATCAACACTCCCTCATATCTTAAAATAATTGTATCACACTAACTTTTTTAGGTAAAGAAAAAAGTGCAGAACAAATGCTGCACTGAGTTAATTTTAAACTACAACTCCTCCATAAACATTAACTCTTATTTTATAAGTTCTTATATCTTCTGGTAAGGAATAATTATTATCAATCCACATTCTTAAACGATATTGTCTTGTTTCTGTTTTATTAAAATTACTATTTAATAACACATATTGACCATTAGGAGCATCACTTATATCATCAGTAAGTGGTAGTAAAGATACATTTGTAGGTGCTAAAACTTGAGTTTCTCTACCACTAGTTATATCTGTCAAATAAACTTTAATAGCATTATCTGGTAAAGTACTACTAGCATCTTTAACAGCTGTAATTAAATAATTAATTATAACATTAGAGTTTTCATTGATTGTAGCACTAACTGAAAAATCAAAATATTGTCTCTCTTCACTTAAACTTTTTCCTACCTCATCACTCATAGGAACAGCATCAACCAAATTAATACCATTATTATTTTCACTATAACTCATCATAATAGTACCAGTAGTAACCGTATTTATTTTCTCTCCTGTTTTTGAATAGAATATTGCCGCATAACTTACTCCTACAACAGCAATTATCAAAAAAATAACGAAAATGATTATTAATATTATCTTAGTATTATCTTTATTCTTAGTCATTTTTATCCTCCTAATCTAAAAGTAAATTATTAAATTATTGAGCTGCTGCTGCTCCATAAACATTTACTCTTAATTTATAAGTACCGCCTGCACTACCATCAGAATAATTTTCATCTACCCACATTCTTAACCGATAACTATTTGTTGTAGAACTAGTAAAAGTACCTCTTGTTAAAACATATTGATTACTAGGAGCTTTAGAAAGTTCAGAACTTGTAGTTTTTCCTAATTGTGACATAAGTGTTGGGGCTAATACTGCCTCTTCTGTATTATTATTAACTCTAGTTAAATACACTTTCATCGCAGAATCAGGAGCTGTACTACCATCGTTAGTTGCCGTAATTGCATAATTAATTGTTGTATTTCCTGTTCCTACAATTTCTGCTTCCACAGTAAAATCAAAAGTATTATTATTTCCAGTCAAAGCCATCCCTGCCGCATCACTTATTGGTAAAGCATCAGACAAATTAATACCATTTTGTGGTTCATCATAACTCATATTAATAACACCTGTGGTTATAGTATTATTTTTAGCCCCAGGCTTACTATATTGAAAAACAGCAAAAGAAACACCAACCACGACTAAAACTAGAACTAAAATACCTAAACCAGATAATAAAATCTCTTTAGAATTATTATTCTCCATCAAAGATAACCTCCTCGTTAGTATAATGATAACACAAAAGAAGAAATAAATACAACATTTTTAAAACAAAAAGAAAAAGTGTCAGAGATTAGACACTTTCTTAATTTAGTTTATCTGTTACTTAGAATGCTTCAATACTATTGAGCATCAGCTTGACCATAAACACGTACTCTTAACTTGTAAGTTTCACTTGTTGTAGGTGCAGTAGCATCGTCAGCAATCCACATTCTTAAACGATAACTATCAGTGTTACTAGAACCAGAATAAGTACCATTCTTTAATACATAGTCATCAGATGTGTTAGGTGCACCAGTAGTAGCAGAAACTGTACTTGAAGCTGGTAAAGTATTCAACTTCACTGGATTAGTTGATGTATTACCAGTAGCAGTATCTTCTTGGTCAGTTAAATAAACTTTAACTGTAGAATCAGTAACAAAAGTATTGCTAGCATTATCATCTTCTGGAGCTGCAATGATTGCATAGTTAATTGTAGCATTACCAGTTACACTAGCAGTAATAGTGAAATCAAAAACATTATCTTCACCAGTTAAAGCCTTACCTTGTACATCAGTCATAGGTAATGCATCAGTCAAATTAATACCATTAGTATCCTCACTATAACTCATAGTAATTGAACCAGTAGTAATGGTATTAACTTGAGTTCCTGTATCAGTATAACTGAATGCTGCAAATGATACTCCCACTACAGCTACAACTAAAATTGCTACACCAAGCACTGATAATAAAACTTGTTTAGAGTTATTATCTTTCATCTTGTATCTAACCTCCTTCTATGATAACTATAGCACACCTCTAACTTTAAACGCAACCTATTTTTTGAAATTTTACATATTATTTTTACCAACCATATCTAATTAACTCAAATTTGACATTATTACTCGTAGCAAAACCTTTTAAGTTACTTTGTGTAGCAAAAAGCAAATCAAAATGATTACCTGTAACTGCTCCTCCTCTATCCATAACAACAGCAAGGATTGGTTCATCATATATATTAATACCACTAATTCTTACAATACTACCACAAGGAATTGATCTATCCGCTGCTACTACTCTAACTTGTCCATAAACTTGATCATCAAAATAAATATTACCATTTCTAAAATCTTGTCTTGGTGGACATGCACTATATCCACTACATCCTATACAATCAGGTCCATAAGCAGTTATTTTACCAATAAATGCCACAGGACTACTACTAGCTAAACTCATCGCCTCACTAAAACTATCATAAACTGGAATCTCTTTAAGTTTATTCGCTTCCGTAATAGAATTATACTTATTAACAATATGAACTGCTTGAAGCGACTTAACACTATTTATATTAGATGTAACCACCACAGTCTTCGTATTACCTGAAACCACAACAAAAGCTAAACAAAATACAAAGCCAATAATAATAAAATAATGAACAAATCTTTTTCCCACACTAACTACCTTCTTTAAAAAAGATAATATCATTACTTATTACTAAAGTCAAATAAATGCCTTGCATTATAATTAGTAATTTTTTCCACCTCTTCTATTGAGCAATCTTTTATAGAAGCAATATATGAAGCAATAATTGGAATATTTTTAGATGAATTCTGTTTTCCTCTATACGGTTCTGGACTTAAATAAGGACTATCCGTTTCTAATACGATGCTTGTTAAAGGTAATGATTTAACTACCTCTTTTAATTTTGAATTTTTAAACGTAACAACTCCACCTATTCCTAAATAAAAACCCATTTTTATATAAATCTCAGCTGTTTCTAAACTTCCACTAAAACAATGAATTATTCCCTTAACTTTATATTTCTTTAAAGTTTCTATAGTATCTAATGTTGCATCTCGTGAATGTATAACCACTGGTAAATCAAATTCTAATGCTATCTTTAATTGTTCTTCAAATAACCATAACTGCTGCTCTTTATTATCTTTAGAATAATGATAATCTAAACCAATTTCTCCTATCCCTACAACTTTTTTCTGTTTTAAATTTTTCTTAAGATATTCCAAATCATCTCTTGTAACATCATCAGCATATTCTGGATGAAAACCTAAGGTCACATACATAATATCATATTTATCTTTAAGCTCTAAAACCTCTTTAATATCTTTTAACGAGCATCCTGATACAACTATCTCAGAAATTAAAGCTTCTTCATCTTCTTTTATTACTAAATCTATATCATTATAATCGTCTTTACTTAAATGACAATGTGTATCTATCATAATTTTCCCTTCTTTCACAAAAAAATTATAACAAAAAAAAGGGCCTTCTAAAACCCTTATCTCTTATTAACAGACTTTTTATGACGACAATGCCATATTCTTATTAGATAAACAGTAAAAATAAGAAAATAGCCAATATCAATTATCTCCTGCTTAACTATAACCACCATAAATAATATTACATACAGCAAGTAAAATACTACGGTATCCATTTCTACTTTAAATTTATTCATCATAATATCCTTTCTTTACTCCTCGTACTACTTGCCACTACTGTTTAGAGTATAGCATAAAAAAAGGAACTACCAAGAGAAATAGTCCACTTTCTTTTTTATTTTACAATTTCTTTACAAGTTATGCTCTGTCAAAAACTGTTCTTTATTTATTCGTTCAAATAAGACTTTAGGCACATTTAATTGATATTTATTAGTTTCAAGATACTTACTATCTTTACAATTAGTATTTAATTGTCTAAATATCTCTTCACTGGTATTATAAATAGCAAAATCAAAGCTAACCGCACACACTCTAATCGCTTCTAACAAGTTATAGATTACTGTTTCTAATCTTTCTTTGTTATTTTCATCTTTCGCTAATATCCAAGGTGTTGTCTCATCTATATATTTATTACTAGCTCTTAAAACCTCAAATATAGTTTCAAGACTATTAGCAATTTCTAAATTATCCATTAACATTTCTATTTTTTTATCCAAACTATTAATTTTCTCAATAAAGTCATAATCTATATCCTCATATACTCTCTTATTTTCTATTTTACCATCAAAGTACTTATTACCCATACTAATGGTCCTTTGAACAAGATTACCAAGCGTATTAGCTAAATCACTATTAATAGTCTCAATAACTAATTCATAACTAATATTACCATCATTAGCATAAGGTATTTGTCTTAATAAGTAATAACGTATCGCATCAACACCAAATAAACTAACTAATTGATCAGCATATATTACATTACCCTTACTTTTACTCATTTTATCATTATTAGTTAATAACCATGGATGACCAAATATTTTCTTTGGTAGTGGTAAGTCAAGAGCCATTAAGATTATAGGCCAATATATTGTATGGAAACGCAAAATATCTTTACCAATTAAATGCAAATCACAAGGCCATAACTCTTTAAATTTTTGACTTGCCCCATCAGGATCATAACCAATAAAAGTAATATAATTAGTTAAAGCATCAATCCAGACATAAATAACATGTTTAGGATCAAAAGTTACAGGAATACTCCATTTAAATGAGGTTCTTGTCACACACAAATCTTGTAAACCAGGCTTAAGAAAATTATTAACCATTTCATTTTTCCTAGATACTGGTTGAATAAATTCAGGATGATCCTCTATATATTTTAAAAGTCTATCTTGATACTTACTCATTCTAAAGAAATAAGCTTCTTCTTTTTGTTTTTCAACTGCCCTTCCACAATCAGGACATTTTCCATCTACAAGTTGGCTATCAGTAAAATAAGCTTCACATGGCATACAATACCATCCTTCATAATAGTCTTTATAGATATCTCCTTGTTCATACAATTTATTAAAGATTTTTTGTACTATCTCTTCATGATGTTTATCCGTCGTTCTTACAAATGCATCATAACTAGTATTCATTAAATCCCAAGTATCTTTTATTTCTTTAGCTACTTTATCTACAAACTCTTGTGGTTCAATCCCTGCTTCTTTTGCTTTCGTTTCAATTTTTAACCCATGCTCATCTGTCCCTGTCTGAAAGTAAACATCATATCCTTTATTTCTCTTATATCTCGCAACCGCATCTGCTAATACAACCTCATAAGTATTTCCAATATGTGGTTTTGCTGATGTATATGTTATCGCTGTCGTAATATAATATTTTGCCATTTCTAACTCCTCCTTATCAAAACAAAAAATTATTGCAAACAAAGGACGAGCATTCCCGCGGTACCACCTTTTTTCACAATAATTTTGTGCCCTTTATTAATTAACGCTTAATAACGTCCATATTTACATATCAATATGAAAGTTCAAGAGCCATAATTTATAATTATCGTCGCTTCATTTCCACCAACTAGAAGTCTCTATATCTAAGTAACTATAAACCTCTCCATCAAAACTTTTAATAACCAAATTTTACCATGATTATAATTATTCTTCAAGATATTTTCCTAAAAAACTAGCAATTATCTGCACTAGATGCTCATCTTCCTCTGTAAAAATTCTTGCATCATCTATTATCATTAAAACTAAACCTAGCGCTTCCCCATCTGCTAAAATAGGACTAACAATATAATTATAATTCCCATTATCCGTTGTATTTGTATCTAAAAGTTCTTTAATATTTCCACTACTTTTTAACATACTATCGTTAGCAAACAAATATTCTTCAATTTCACTAGAAATATTAAACCCTAAGAAATTCTTTTTTAGTTCTCCACTTCCAGCAATAAATTTATCTCTATCAGTCACAAAGATACTTTTTTTAATAGTCCTATAAATAGTATCTAGAAGATCCTGAGAGATATTTGAAAGATCTGCACTAGTAGAAAATTTTTTTAACGTAATAGTTTCTTTATCAACAAAAAATTCTAAAGACTCTCCATCCCTAATTCTAAGAGTTTTTCTAATCTCTTTAGGAATAACTATTCTTCCTAAATCATCAATCCTTCTTACTACACCTGTTGTTTTCATTATACGCTCCTTCCTTTTCAGTAGTTATTGTTCCAATATCTGCCCATTTTATACCATCTAAATAAAACTATCTATTGATATTATAAACATAAGAAGGAACTTTTTTCTTTGGTAATTATTACCAATTGAAAAATAAAGAAAACTCATCTAATCAAATAGATGAGAATTTTCTGTTGTAAATATAAATCTATCAAGATATTCTTTTAAACTATTAAGTAAAATTGTATCTTTAACTATTAATTTCATTTCTAATAATTCTAAAAATTGTTTCACATAAGTTACTTGCAAGAACCTTATCATTTCTTTTTTATATTTAGGTTCAATTTCACTATTTATATTATCAATATTACTAACCAATTCTTTATTTATTAAGTCTAAAACTAACTCTTTACTTTCTTTTTTTATTTCTTTATCAAACTTGACTAACTCTTTTTTTAACTCTTTTACTAAATTAAGTGATTTATCATCACCGATTTTTTCTATATGTTTAGAAATAAATTTTTTCCTTTTATCACCAATTTTTTTAAATTTTTCCTTTAGTTTGTCTTTATAATTAGATAACAATTGGTTTAAAATATCTGTCTTAAGAATTAAATTATTAGCTTTTGCAACACTTAAAAATCTACTTTTAATAATATCCATCGCTTCTAACGGAGGATCAATAATACCCGTTATTACATCATCCTCTATTAATGAGTTAGTATTATTATTAACTAATTCACTGCTAGCTGAAATAAATATTTTTTTATGTTCATTTAACATATCTTGTTCAGTCATTTTTTATCCTCCAACTCTATAGTAAGAATAACAGCAACTAAATCTTTAGTCAAGACACTATTTTTTTGAGTTTAGGTAAAAATAAAACTTAATAAAGAAAAGTGAAAATGTGTTATCCACAGATTCACTTTTTTAA
>CALVIR010000003.1 GCA_944331915.1 uncultured Bacilli bacterium
GGGAATTAGCTCAGCTGGGAGAGCGTCACGTTTGCACCGTGAAGGTCAGGGGTTCGATCCCCCTATTCTCCACCATAAGAATTTAATCTGAACCTTTAGGTGTTTCGGATAATTTATAGATAGAACTTGTCAAGAGTTCTTTTTTTATGTTATTATGTATATGGATAAAGAAAATTTCATGAAATTAAAAAGGAATACCTAATTTTGAAGCGTTAGGTACTATTCCAAATTTCTTTGTATTAGTACCGACTTATGCAGTTGGTACTATTTTTATGAAAATGATTAATATCACAATAATAGTACCCAATCTAATTAAATATTCCTAAATTGATTAAAGCAAGCATTTGTCCTTGAAACAATAGTTTATACTAAATTTATGACAATTTTTTCAAAAACTTATTGACAAAATGAAAACAAATGATTATTATAAAAAGCACCAATTCGGAATTAGGCGAATTGGTCGCTAGTATCACACTAGCCAACCCCTTTTTATTCTTTTTTAGGAGACTGCCCTTTCAGGGGGTGCAGTCTCTATTTTTTTGTTCTTTACTATGACAATAGTCAAGACGAAATTGTATCTTCGGTCATAATTTATTATGAAAGGAGATATAATATGAATCAAAATGACATTAATAACTTACGCGATAAGTGTAAGGATTGTAAAGATAGCTGTCTTTGCGAGGTTGTAAAATGCTTAGTAAATGACTGCACTGGTCCTACTGGACCATGTGGTTGTACAGGACCTACTGGCCCAACCGGAGCTACAGGAGCAACAGGTGCTACTGGTATGCAAGGACCTACTGGCCCAACGGGAGCTACAGGAGCAACAGGTGCTGCTGGTATGCAAGGACCTACTGGTCCAACTGGAGCTACAGGTGCAACAGGTGCTACTGGTATGCAAGGACCTACTGGCCCAACCGGAGCTACAGGTGCAACAGGTGCTACTGGTATGCAAGGACCTACTGGTCCAACCGGAGCTACAGGTGCAACAGGTGCTACTGGTCCATCAGGTGGATCATTCAATGCTGCTGCTATGATTCATGATGAATCTAATGCCATAGTTCCTGTTAATGAAGCAGTTAAACCTACTATTACAAACTTATCAAATGGTATTACATATGATCCAACAACAGGAGAATTTATGGTACCAAGTACAGGACAATATTTAATAAATTGGTGGTTTAATGTTAGAAGCAAAAATACTAATACTGAATGTGAACCTATCGCTTTAGGCATTGAATTACATCAAACAACACCTGGTTTCAACCTTATCGCTCACTCTTCAACACATAATAAACTATCATGCTGCGATACAGGAACAATCAGTGGTAATGCTTTATTTGCTGCTAACGCATATGACAAGTTCAGATTTGTAAACACCTCTAATACAGATTTTCAGTTAGTACCAAATGATCGTTATTCAGCATCTTTCTCAGTTACAAGAATAAATTAAGCAATATTAAAATGTTCAAGTTACATAATTTGAACCTTTTTATTTTACTTTTTTTCTTCTAAACTCTGATAATAATTATAACGGTCTTTAGCATTTTCTTCATTTTCTTTAAGAAGAGTATCTGCTTCATCTTTATTAATTATATTTAATGATTTAAAGCGATCCTCACTATTTAAATATTCTTGATATTTACTAAAATCACTCTTAGCATCCATTTTAAATTCTTTAGTTTCAGGATTATAGTGGAAAATTGGAAAATAACCACTATTTGTAGCAAATTTTTCTTCATTAATAGAATTATTCATACCTTTTAATATTCCCCACGCGATACAAGGAGCATAAGCGACAATAATACTTGGACCATTATATTTTTCAGCTTCTAATAAAACTTTAACACAACTAGCAGGGTTAGCCCCCATTGAAATAGCGCCTACATAAACATTAGGATTAGTTAAAGCGATTTTTAATAAATCTTTTTTGGCTGTTTTTTTACCATTAGAAGCAAACTTACAAACAGCACCTAATTTACTTGATTTACTAGCTTGGCCTCCAGTATTAGAATAAACCTCAGTATCAAGAACTAAGATATTAACATTTTCCCCACTATTTAAGACATGGTCAATTCCATTATATCCAATATCATAAGCCCAACCATCACCACCAACAGCCCATAAAGAAATTGGCATAATATATTTTTTTAATGATTTTAAAGGCTTAATCTTCGTATGAGGAATAACTGATAATAAAGCTTTAGCAGTATCAACATTTATATCATTAACATAGTCTAAATAGATATCTTTTTCTTCTTCATCAACTTTAGAAATATTTTCATTAATAATATTTTTTAATTGTTGTTTCTTAACCTCATCAGCTATTTTCATTCCATAGCCAAATTCAGCATTATCTTCAAATAACGAATTAGCCCAAGGAACACTATAAGGAGTTGAAGGACTACTAGCACCATAAATTGAAGAACATCCAGTCGCATTAGCGATTACTAATCTTTCACCAAATAATTGGGTTAATAATTTTAAATAAGGTGTCTCTCCACAACCAGCACAAGCACCACTAAATTCAAAATGGGGAGTTTTAAACTGACTACCTTTAACAGTATTAACACTCATGACATCTTTTTCTGTTACCTCATTAAATAAATATTCTGTTTCTTTTAAGGTTATATCAGTCATAACTTTATCTTTGCTAACTAATTCTAAGGCTTTTACTCCTTTTTTACCAGGACAAATATTAGCACATAAACCACAACCAGTACAGTCTTTATAACTAACAGCAATAGTGAATTTTAAATCATTACCTAAATTACTATCTAATAATTTATCTTCTAAACTAGAAGGAGCTTTTTCTATTTCATCTTTATTTAATAAGAAAGGTCTAATAACAGCATGGGGACAAACAAGAGAACATAAATTACAACTAATACAGTTCTCCTTTATAAATTTAGGTACTACCTCACTGATATCTCTTTTTTCAAGACGAGATAGGCCACCTTCAACAGTACCATCAGGTCGATCTAAGAAAGCACTAACAGGAAGGGTATCCCCTGCTCTTTTATCAATAATATCAAAGAGACTAGAACTTATTTCATTTATATCTACATAGTCATCAACATTAGGTTCTAATTTTAATAATCTAGTTGCGTTAATAGCATTATCTATCGCTTTGATATTTTTACTAGCTAAATCATTACCTTTAAGTTTAAAACGTACCTTTAAGTTGTCTTTCATCTTATTAATAGCAAAATCGCTATCTAAAATATGTCCAAATTTAAAGATTAAAGCTTCCATAATAGCACTTATCTTATTACCTAGTCCTTCTTTTTTAGCAACTTTATTGGCATCTACTATATATATTTTTATATTGTTATCAAGTAAATACTTTCTATCTTTAGGATTTATCATAGATATAATATCTTCATCTTTTTTATTACTGTTTAGTAGGAAGACGCCATTTTTTTTCACTTTATCTAAAAAGCGGAATTTTGTAAGATAACTATCCATAGTACAAACTAGTAATTTAGCTTTTGAAACATAGTAAGTTGATCTAATTGGAGCTTTTGAAAAACGTAAATGACTTAAGGTAACACCACCTGACTTTTTAGAATCGTATTGAAAATATCCTTGGACATAAGCATCAGTTGCGTCCCCTGTTATTTTCATTAAGTCTTTACAAGCAGACACCATACCATCACTACCATAACCATAGACAAGGAATGAGGTTTGATTTTTATGAGGTAAAGTAAAGTCTTTATCATAAGGAATACTTAAATTAGTCACATCATCATCAATACCAATTGTAAAGTTATGATTTATTGTATCAAGATGTTCATAGATAGCTTTTATCATCGCAGGAGTCGTATTTTTGCTAGATAAGCCATAACGACCACCTACGACTTTAATATCTTTATTAATTGTTTTAATAATATTAGCAACATCAAGGAATAAAGGTTCACCAGTTGATCCTGCTTCTTTAGTACGATCTAAAACCGCAATCATCCTTACAGTTTTAGGGATGCTTTTAAGAAAATATTCTCTTGAGAAAGGTCGATATAAATGAACCTCAAGAACACCAACATTTTCCCCATTGTCATTTAAATAATCAACAGTTTCTTTAATAGTTTCACAGACACTTCCCATTGCAACAATAACTTTAGTAGCGGTTCTTGAACCGTAATAATTAAAGGGAGCATAATTTTTCCCCGTTATTTTATTTATCTTTTGCATATAATCATTAACTATATCAGGCAATTCTAAATAATATTTATTTCTAACCTCAGTTGCTTGAAAGTAAATATCATCATTTTCACTAGTACCTCTAGTTACTTTATTATCAGGATGTAAGCTTCTTTTACGAAAAGCGTCTAGAGCTTTTTTATCAACTAGTTTTTTTAATTTCTCTGTATCTATTACATCGATTTTTTGTAATTCATGACTAGTTCTAAAGCCATCAAAAAAGTTAAGAAATGGAACTCTACCTTTAATAGCAGAAAGATGAGCTACTCCAGTTAAGTCCATTACCTCTTGAACAGAAGAAGATGCCAAAATAGCAAAACCTGTGGCACGAGTAGCATAAATATCTTGATGATCACCAAAAATAGATAAAGCATGCGTAGCTAAACTTCTAGCAGCAACATTTATAACACAAGGTAATAATTCACCTGCAATTTTATACATATTAGGAATCATTAGTAAAAGGCCTTGACTAGCTGTATATGTTGTAGTTAGACATCCAGCTTGTAAAGAACCATGAACCATACCTGCTGCGCCAGCTTCACTTTCCATTTCCACTACTTTAACAGGTTGATTAAAGTAATTGAGTTTCCCTTCATTTGCCCATTTATCAGTTAATTCAGCCATAGGTGAAGCCGGTGTTATAGGATAAATTCCTGCTACCTCAGTAAAATTATAAGACACATAACTACAAGCTTCATTACCATCCATTATTTTTTTCATATTGTCCCTCTTTTCTATCGTTTAAAATAATTATATAATAAATTTATTTTTTTATCTATTAATTTAGAGAAAAATATGCTACAATGTATACATGAAGATTTTCTTCATATATTAAAAATGAATACATCTATCAGAATAGATGCTTTCAAAAAATGTGTTGCATCTAATTCCTATAGGAATTAGATGTCTTATTTATTGTAAATCAAAGAGATTACTATAAATAATAATAGGAGGATTATAAAATATAATGAGGTTTCTCTTTTATTCATAGTCCTTCTCCTTTCTATAATTTTAAAAGCTATAGAAAGCACCTAATTCCAAATAAATGTATTCATAAAGAGTATAACATAAAGCCCGTAACTATAATAGTACGGGTTTTCGTATTATGTAAGGGGATTTATCCCTTTCATTTCTATTATCTTTTTATTAACTTTAGGATTAGCAGTTAAACAGTTATAGAAAACAGCATCATTTTCACTTTTAAAATACCCACTATTTACTCTTCTATCTTCTCTAGACATATTATATACAGCTTTAGATAAAGATGTAAGCGCTAAATCATCAGAAGCTGTAGACACTAATTCAGGTATCTTTTTACCTGATAGAATTAATATTTCATATTTTGCTGTCAATAGTTCTTCTTTTAACAAATCTTTAAATCTAGTATCACTAGAAGCAATTTCTTGATATTCTAAGGAAAGTTTAGCAAGTAATTCAGTAGTTTTTTCTTCATCTAAATATTTAGGATTATCAACTCTTGTTTTTCCATCTTCTAAAATACCATTATCTAACATATGGGCTCTTTTTATTTGTAAGTTTAAAGCAAATAATTCTTGTTCATCATCAAAATCAGTAGCACTTTTATATTTTTCTTGCTCCTCCTTTAAAATTGTTAAAAGTGGCAAATCACCTTTAGTAACATCTTTAAGAATTAGATGTTGAGCTGTCGCTATTTCTTTTAATAATTCTAAATCTTGTTCTTGCAAATTGTATTTTTTTGTTTCTAAATTACAACATACACATTTTAAATTATTATCATCCAAGATAAATTGATGACTGCATGATCCTTTTTCATCTCTTGTCTTTTTAAATCTTATTTGTTCAAACAAGATCTTTCTTAAAGCTTTCTCTTTTTTATCTATTGAATTTGTTAAGTCTTTATACCCTTTCAAATCAAAATTAGTAGTATAAAGCTTATCAATTATAGTCTCAATTCTAAATAAATCTGCTCCTTTTCTATTTTTCTCAATCTCTAACAAATCTATTAAATAAATTTTTTCTTGTAAAGTTAGTTCCATCGTAGAACCTTTTTCCTGCTGCAGCATTCTTGCTCTTGCTTGCTTTAAATCAGAAATTTCTTCTTTTAAATTAAAATATTCCTGTTTTACTTTCTCAAAAGTTGTTTTATGACCATGATATGACCTTAAAGTAATAAAATCATCTAATAATTCCATAAATACCTCTCTTTCACCTCAATTATATAACAGAAAGATAATATATGACAATTTAAATTATTTAATGAATTTTCGTATATTTCTTACCATATTAAATAATTAGGGGTATAATTAAAGTAATAGAAAAGGAGGCCCAAAATGAGAAAAATAACTATCCCTAAATATAGTTTAGGAGAAGAAATAATTAATGCTATATCACATGGTTTAGGCGTTTTATTAGGTATAACTGCTCTTATTTTAACTATTATCTTTGCTGCTAAAAATAATAATACTATTGGTATTGTATCTGCTTGTATTTATGGCTCTACAATGATAATTATGTATTTAATGAGTTGTTTATATCATTCTCTAAGTCCTAGATTAAAAGCCAAAAAAGTATTTAGGGTTATTGATCACTGTGATATTTATATTTTTATAGCAGGATGTTATACGCCTTACTGTTTAAGTCTAATCAAAGGTACAGAAGGTATAATCATCTTTATTATTATCTGGCTTAGTGCTATTATTGGCGTTTTATTAAATGCAATTAATCTTGAAAAGTTTCAAATACCATCAACGGCTATGTACTTAATAATGGGCTGGTTAATTATCTTTTCTTATAACGATATTAAAAGTCTTTTACCAAGTACAGGTCTAAATCTTTTAATCGGTGGCGGTGTTATTTATACAATTGGAGCGATACTATATGGAATAGGTTCTAAAAGAAAATATTTTCACTCCGTCTTTCATTTTTTTGTCTTAGCAGGATCAGTCTTTCACTTTTTTAGTATTTTATTATATGTTATGTAAAGACTAATCTTCTTAAATAGTCAACGCTAGTATTATTAAAAAACGTATAGCGAGGTATTTTATAGGGATCAATTCCTGGTTTTATTTTAGTACCTCCCCCTATAAAGGCCATTTCAAATCCTGCTTCTTTCACTAAGTTAATAGAATAATCACTATATTCAAAGAAAGGAAAACAGAAAGCTTTAGTATTATTTAATGTTGCTCTACTATTTTTTAAATCAGTTAAAATTGTCTCTTCATCTAAACAGTTAATGCCTCCACCTTGACCAGTTGGACAAACACCTGTTGTGTGCATATCATGAGTATGACTTGCTATTTCTAAATATGGAGATGAAAACTTACTAACGGGATACCAAGAACTAACTAAAAATAAAGTTGCATTTAACTGATATTTCTCTAAGAAAGGAATAAAGTTTTCCGCTCTTGCACCATCATCTATCGTAATTAAAATAGATTTTTTTGGTAACCTTATTTCTTCTTTTATAAAACTTAAAACCTCATCTGTATTTAAAGTAAAGACATCATTGTCATGTAAAAACTTGAAATGACTATCTATCTGCTCTTCACTATGACAAATAGTCTCATTACAAGAAGGATCACCATTTAAATAAATAAAGTGATATAAAATAGCAGGTAGCTCTTTAGCAATTAAATCTATATTAGTATCTTCTAATTCAGTTGTCGTATTAACACTTTCTTTTTTTACATAAACTAGATTAGATAATAACTTAATTCCATAATAATTTTCATTATTAATAATAACTTTAGCAGTAATAGGATTATCAAGACTAAAGAGTTCATTACCGTTTTTATCATAGAATATAGTATTACTGTCAGTCGTAATTTCTAAAGGAAACTCTAAATAATTTAAATATCTCTTATCATTAGAAATGTCAGTCTTTTCAACATCATCATAAGAAAGATAGTAATCAGTATCTAATATTTTAAAGTATTCATTTTCTAAACTAGGATTTGCTATTTGTTCTAACTCAACAATTACATCTTTATTTATAGAACCTGCTGCTATATAACTATCATTATCTTTTCTATATATTGTAGCATTATCTGAGACTTTGACAGTACTATTATAATTATTCTTAATCCCTGCAAGCTTTTCTTCCCTCGCCGTTAATTCTTGACGTCTATTTATAATATCAAGAGTTTGTTCTTCCCGCGTCTTTAAATCAGTTATAATATAAGCGCCACAAAGAATAGTTATAACAACACCTATAAGTACAATCATGCTTATTACTTTAAAATTTATCCTCATCAACACCACCATACTTTATATAATCATACCCTAATATGATTATTTTTTAAAGTAGATTTTGAAGACAAAATAGAACATATTCCAAATTTAGTAAACATATACTTAATTAAGGTGATGTCATGGATTCTTATATAACCTCATTAATGGTCAATTTAGGCTATTTAGGGATGTTTTTAGGCATGGTTCTTGAGGCAGTAATAATTATTATTCCTAGTGAGTTAATATTAGCGACAGCAGGAATACTTGCAGGACAAGGAATATTTTCTTTTTCTTTAGCGTTCTTAATAGGAATATTAGGTAGTGTTTTTTGTGCAATTGTTATTTATGCAATGGGATATTTTGGAGGAAGAAAGTTTATTCAAACTTATGGTAAGTTCTTTTTTATGAAAGAAGAAGATATTGATAAATGTGATAGATGGTTTAATAAGTATGGGCTAGTAGCAGCTTTTATTGGAAGAAATTTTCCTATTATTAGAACCCTTATTTCCCTACCAATGGGAGTTAGTAAAGTACCGTTTATTAAGTTTGTAATTTATACAACTTTAGGTAGTATTCCTTGGACTTTTGCTTTTGTTTATGTCGGCTATGCTTTAGGTAATAACTGGATTATCTTAGATAATTTTGTTAAAAAATTAAAAGTACCTATTTATATATTATTAGGAGTATTAGTTATTACATATTTATATAAGAAGCTAAAAGAGAAGAAGATGTCGAAATAAAGATTACTGTACTGTGTATGGATTATCCATAGTTCCAGAACCACTTAAGATAACATCACTATTTAAATTGATAACGGGCCTTATTCCATCTGAATTCAATTGGGTACTAAAAATGAAAATAATATGCAAGGCATCTAATTGATCCCAAATAGTAGGAACATTATTACGGAAATCCGCAGGAGTCATGGTATAGTACCTGAAATTATCAACACTAAGATAACTATCACTTGTAACCTCCAAATTCTCTCCTGAAAAGATTAACTCATCGACTGTTATTAAACCAGCTTTAAGTTTATAACTACCACCATAACTTTCATTAGTATTAGGGCATATTAAAGTTGGAGAAATGTCTTCACCCTTCCCATCAACAAGTTGATGAATTCTATCATAACTACTAAAGCCCATATAATCTCTATTTATACCATAGTCTTTAACAGCAGTATAACCACTACTATCACTACAAAATCTTCCTTCTATTACTTTATCATCATAAGCATTATTTTTTCCTAAAGTATTGTTATACCAGGTATCGACTTCTTTTTTAATAAAACTATCTACACCATTATCATAGGTATATCCTGTATATTTTGGATCATCATAGATTAAGTTATAAGGAGCAAATCCTATTATATATGAGGTAGCTAAGTCATTGTCATTAATACTTGTATTTGTCCCATTATAAATTAATCTTAGGCTACCATCACCATTTACTCTTACTATTTTCCAGTACATATCATCCCCACTAGATGCTAACTTTATTTTATTACTTTCAGTACAATTAGAATTATATTCTTGACAACTCTCTAAACTTTGAAAATAACTATCATAATAATTATAGACATAATAATCTTCATCATATTTACCAAATTTAATATTATTGTTGTCTATACTACCACGGAAATAATAACTTACTCCATCTTCATCGATGGCTTTGTATACTCCAGGTGTTATATAATTTGGATCAACGGTATCTGCGCCAAATTTCATACCGTTACTTGCATAATTAAACATATTATCTTTTGATACTTGAACTTTATTATCCACTAATATCTTATCTAAAGTACTAGCATTATACTTTACAAATAAATGGCCATTACTAGGTAGATTTAAATCATTATAATCTAGTCCCACACCTACTCCTAAAGGAATAGTAATTTCATTGTCACTAGTATTTCTTACTTTTATCTTATAAGTATTGCTACTACTAATTGTCCCTTGTTTTTCTAGATTAATTCCTGGTTCTTCTGGAGGAGTATTAAAATTAGCTTCTTCAAGGTAACCAAGTTCAATCTCAGAAGATAAATCACCTATATAATAAAAGTTAAATCTTGCTATTCTACTATTAGGATTAGATAATGTAATAATAAATTCTTTAATACTATTGGCAGGAACTACAAGACTTTCAGTACTAACATTATCTACTTTTAAGTCATAACTTAGTGTTCCTGTGACAATACTTATGGCATTACTCTTTTCTTTTGTTACTGTAAACATTGCATAAGAAAAGTAACTTGTTAATAGTAGCAAAGTTATTAATATTACACTTATTATATATATTTTTGATATCTTAGTATTCAATAATATTCTTTTCATCTTCTACTCCTTATCAATTATCTTGACATTAATTATAGTTTACCCTATTTCTTTAATTTTATGTGCTGGCTATATAACCAATTTACACCATGAAAAAGAACAGAATACTCCTATCCTGTCCTTATTGTATGATTAAAGAAGGTACTTAAGCTTCTAAAGTACCCCCCCCCCAGGTAACTTGTTGTAAACCGGATGTTCTTGTCATTTCATACCTTCTTTCTATTTTTTATTAACTTAATAGTAACATAATTAATGAATTATTACAATAGATTTAATTACCGGCATTTAATACAAGACGAAAAGAACCATTATAACGACCTGAACTTATATAATTGTAATAATGAAAAATTCCAGCATCAGTTTTGTCACCATAATAACCACCTCTAACAATCCAAGGGTATGCTGAATTGACCATTGTCCATGAATCGTTATACCAATTGTTAGTTTCACTTAAAGCATGGGATAAACAAATTTTACCAGAACATGCGGTATTAGTATTGTCGCTTGTATATTGATCATAATATTTAGAGTCTATTATAATATTTTCCATACCAATTCCGTTATAATTTGCCATTATAAATTCCCAGGCTCCACCTGACATATCATAGATTCCATAAATATTTCCAGTTGTTGAAGAGCCAGTACCATTAATATCTATATCATAAGTATAATGACAACCATAATCAGTATTACCATTGCTTGGTTCTCCATAACTGCATCCAGTTATATATTGATCACTTTTATTTTGATAAATCTCTTTATTAGCATTACTAAAATCGGTATTACCTAGTTTTCCATATCGACTTTGGGATAAGTAGGCTACTGTTGCCCATTCACTATTCTTCATCATATGTGTATCTACACTACTACTAAATCCATATCTATTTCCTGTATCATTCATTTTTATTGATACATTAAAAGCATTACTTATACTTATATTTCTCCAACTTATCACATTAGGTTTAATTATTGGATCTAAAGTAGTTGTATCTCCTCCTCCATATTCTGCATCAGGATTACTACTACTTGTTTCAAATTTTCCTACCCAGATTCCTGATAGTTCTTCATCACCAAAAGTAAAAGCATCTGGGGTATACCAACTATTACTATTCATTCCTTCATTTATATTATATCTAGCAGTTCCCTTTTCTTTGACATTTACTCTAACAAATTTTATATCTATCTCTCCTGGTAAAGCTTGAGTTGGAGAATTACTCTCACATGCTACTTGTCTACCATAGTAATTTGTTCCATCAATACTTGCTATAGAATAACTATATCGTGGTATCCATACCCACATAGTCTCTATATCATCCATATTTATTACAGTTCCTACACTAGCACTCTTATAGCTCTCTCTTGTACTACTACTGACAGTTACAGCATTAGCCCATTTCTGTTCACTATAATTATACCAATCATTATTAGTATTATTTGTATCCGCTTTGACCCAGTTGTTATCAACATATTTTACGGCAATCATATTACTATCTAACTCTGGAGCATTTACATTTTGACCATATTCTAAAAAAGAATGTTCATCAGTTGCTAAACTAAGATCATTATAATCAAGTCCCACACTTACTCCTAAAGTTATTGTTTGTTCCTTACTGCCATCATTATATATTACAATTTTATAAGTCTCAGTTGATCCTATTGTTCCAGTTATTTCTAGATTTACTCCAGTCTCTTCTGGTGGTTTTACACTTTCACAATCTATAATATAACCAGCTTCTACATTCGCATCTAAATTACCTTTATAATATAAATTAAATCTTGCTATTCTATTATTAGGATTAGTTAAAGTAACAAGAAATGTTTTTTCTTCTTTTGGTCCTATGACTAATTTATCTGAACTTACTCCATCTACTTTTAAGTCATAAGTTAGATTTCCTGTTACAATACTTATCGCATTACTTTTTTCTTTTGTTACTGTAAACATCGCATAGGAAAAGTAACTTGCTAATAGTAAGAAACTAATTAATACTGTACATAAAACATATATCTTTGATATCTTAGTATTTAATAATATTCTTCTCATTATTTACTCCCTTCATTTAACCACCAAAAAGAACAGAATACTACTATCCTGTTCTTATTATATGATTAAAGAAGGTACTTAAGCTTCTAAAGTACCCCCCCCCAGGTAACCATTTGTAAACGGGTGTTAGTTCTCATTTTCATACCTTCTTTCTACTCTAACTAAAAGTTAACATACAAATAGCAAAATGTCAATCATTAATTACGTTCATCACTAAACGGTAAGCGGCAAGATCATAACCAGTACCATTACCATGATCAAAATAGAAGACACCAGCTCCTGTACTATAATTATAGTTATCACCACGACCTATCCATGGATATTCTATGTTCAAATTATTTTGATAATCTCCATACCAGCCTGCTGTTTCTGATAAATCATGGGATAAACATTCTTTTCCATTGCAAGCAGTAAAAATGTCACTACTTGTATATTTATCATAGTATTTAGATTCCGGCATTGATGTGAAACCAGAGTTACTTACTATTTCATTATAGTTACCCATGACATATTCCCAGGCTCCACCAGACATATCATATACTCCATAGATAGTTCCTGTTGTTGAAGCTCCTGTTCCATCGATATTTATATCATAAGTATAATGACAACCATAATCAGTATTTCCATTAGACGGTGCTCCATAACTGCATCCAGTTATATATTGATTACTCTTATTTTGATATACCTCTTTATTAGCATTACTAAAATCTGTATTGCCTAACTTTCCATATTTACTTTGAGATAGATACGCTACTACGCCCCATTCACTATTCTTCATCATATGCGTATCTACATTACTACTAAAACCATATCGATTACCATTATCATTCATTTTTAAACTTACGTTAAAAGCGGTCGATATGTATATGTTTCTCCAACTAGTAACATTAGGTTTTATCATTGGATCTAAAGCAGTTGTATTCCCTCCTCCATATTCTGTATCAGGATTACTACTACTTGTTTCAAACTTTCCTACCCAAATTCCACTTAACTCTTCATCACCAAAGGTAAAGGCATCTGGGGTATACCAACTTGTTATTTCTTCTCCTACTTTATATTTAGCACTACATCTATCTTTTTCTCCACTTGCAACAAATTTTACATCTATTTCTCCTGGTAATTCTTGAGTAGGTACTGTTGTTAAATATTCTCCTTGTTTTCCATAATAATTGGTTCCATCAACACTACCTATAGAATAACTATATCTTGGTATCCATACCCACATGGTTTCTATATCATTCATATTTATTACGGTTCCGACATTAGCACTCTTATAACTTGCTCTTGTACTACTACTGACAGTCACAGCATTAGCCCATTTCTGTGCATCATAGTTATACCAGTCATTATTAGTATTGCTTGTATCTGCTTTAACCCAATTATTGTTTTCATATTTTACTGCTATCATATTAGTATCTAATTCTGGAGCATTTGGTTCATTTGTATACTCCGCAAATAAATATCCATTACTTGGTAAACTTAAATCATTATAATCTAGTCCCACATTTACTCCTAAAGTTATAGTCTGTTCTTGGTTACCATTATTTGATATTACTAATTTATAAGTCTCACTTGATCCTACGGCATTTACTTTCTCTAGATTTACTCCACTTTCTTCTGGTGGTGTTTGGCTCTCACAATCTATAATATAACCTGCTTCTATATTTGAATCTAAATTACCTTTATAATATAAATTAAATCTTGCTAATCTATTATTAGGATTAGTTAATGTAATAGTAAAGGTCTTACTTTCCTTTGGTCCTAGGACTAATTTATCTGTACTTACGCCATCTACTTTTAAGTCATAAGTTAAATTTCCTGTTACAATACTTATCGCATTACTTTTTTCTTTTGTTACTGTAAACATCGCATAGGAAAAGTAACTTGCTAATAGTAAGAAACTAATTAATACTGTACATAAAACATATATCTTTGATATCTTAGTATTTAATAATATTCTTCTCATTATTTACTCCCTTCATTTAACCACCAAAAAGAACAGAATACTACTATCCTGTTCTTATTATATGATTAAAGAAGGTACTTAAGCTTCTAAAGTACCCCCCCCCAGGTAACCATTTGTAAACGGGTGTTAGTTCTCATTTTCATACCTTCTTTCTATTATTATTTATTTATATATTAACATATTTTTAACTGATTAACAATATTATCTATGTTTATTATTAGTATTACTAATTCCTAAAGCTGTAAAATAGTCAGTGATACTATGAAAGGAACTGATATCATAAGTATCATAATCGTTAACACAATCTATAATAGTTGTTTCTAAATTATCAAGGTTTATCTCTTCATTATAAATGTTTTTTAAACTTTCTTTTTGACTTTCTGTTACATCGTGTAAGGTAGGACTTACTATATGAATAGCATTATGATTAAGACCATCTTTTCCTATGTAGCTTATATCTAAAATAGTGATAAGATTAGCAAAAGAAGATATCTTATCTAAAGATGAGGTAAATTCTTCATCAGTTGTTAAAGTAAGACCATGTAAACACCACCAAGCACTAGGATATATATCATTAGTAAATAAAGCATTATGACTATATTTTTCTTCGTTATCTCTTTCTTCAAGAGAAATATTTTCTTCATTACTTGTTTTTATAGAACCATCTGGTCCAATTAACGTAATTAAATGTTTCATTTTAAAAACCTACTCTTAATATTTCAAAGCTAGCATTATTACTAACTCCATAACTTAGAGCTTCACTGCTAGTTTGAAAAAGTAAATCAAACATAAATTTTTGATCTTTTCCAATATCAGGTCCACGATCTAAGACAATACCTATAAAATCTCCTACATTAGTATTACTAACTTTAACTATAGTACCAAAAGGATATTCTCTACCACCAGATAAAATTCTTATTTCACCATATTCTTGATCAAGATAAGTTATAGTATCAGTAATACAGTAACCATAAGCAGTGTGGGTACCAATATCAGCACCATAACCACTCATTCTTCCAGTAAATATCTCATTATTAGTATTAACATTCTCATCTTGATTAGTAGTTTCTTCATTAGGTTTAAGCTCTTCTTGATAGTTTATATTTTTATCAACTGACTCCACTATCTCGTCAATTGGCTCTTCTTCGATAATATTCTCTTCTTCTATTGGTTCTATTTCCTCAACAGGAATAGATTCTATTATAGGTTCTTCTTTAGTTATAGTTTCACTCTTTACATAAGTTATTTTGTTATTTACATCTATATTTGTAATAGTAGGACTGGTTGTACTGACAAGTAAACAGCATCCCATAAAGAGTATAGCGTTTATAATATAAACAGTTATTTTCATATTTATCCCTCAATATTATGATAACATATAGACACTTATAAAACAACTAATTGACATTTATTAGGTGTAAACTAATGTTCATAATATTTTTTTATAACATCATAGTCATTATATGGTAAATACTTATCTCCAATAGCCATATAATCATCTCTACCCTTACCAGCAATTAAAATAATATCTTTTGGTTTAGCTAAAGATAAAGCTTTATAGATAGCTTCCTCACGATTGATAATTCTCTCATAGTTAGTCATTTTAGACTCGCCTATTAAATCATCAATAATCTTATTAGGATCTTCATTTCTTGGATCATCCATAGTAAAAACAACGTAATCAGAATTTTCTAAAACTACTTTACCCATGAATGGCCTTTTTTCTCTTTCTCTACCACCTGCACTACCAGTGACGGTAATTATTCTTCCTTCTTTAACCGTATTTAAGAATGTTAAGATATTAGCTAGAGCATCTTCAGTATGAGCATAATCTAGTATAACAGTATACTCATCAGTAAAAGGCATTATCTCCATTCTACCTTCTATTTGCTTTATATTTTTTACTCTTGTAATTATATCATTAAAAGTTAGTCCTTTACACAATAAGGTAATAATAGCAGCAGCTAAGTTTTCAACATTAAAGCTTCCAAGGAGTGGAGAAATAACTTTATAATCTTGATCTTGATATTTAAACGTAATTATTGTTTCATTTCTTTTTAAGTCATAATCTTTAATCATTAAAGTATCATCTTCATTATAACCATAAGTTACAATATTACCTTTAGCGATAGATTTAAATTCCTCAAAATATAAATCATTACTATTTAAAATAGAAAAGCCAGTATCTTTGACTTGTTTAAATAATTCTTTTTTACAGCTTACATAGTTTTCAATAGTTTTATGAACATTTAAATGGTCCTTAGTAACGTTTGTAAGAATAGCAATGTCATATTTAATATCATCTAAACGATGACGAAAGAAGGCTTCACTTGATGCTTCCATACAAATAGTTGAACAACCATTATCAAGAAATTCTTTAAAGTATTTATAAAGTCTATCTACATCTGGAGTAGTGTTACGCATGCTGAAGTGTTTACCTTTATATTTTCTGCCATTAGTTCCAATATAAGCGGTATCATCACCTAGTAACATATAGATTAACTCTGCAACAGTAGTTTTGCCATTAGTACCAGTAACACCTATCATATAGGCTTTTTCATAAGGATAATCATAGAATTTAGCACATAGTTTTCTTAATTCTAAATTAGTATCTTTAACTTTAATAAGAGGAACACTTTTAGCTGGAATATCTTTACTGACAATAATAGCACTAGCACCATTATTAATCGCTTCATCAATAAAATCATGACGATCCGCAGTAACACCCATGGTACAAACAAAAATATCACCAGGCTCTATATCTTTTGAGTTTATCTTTATTCCCTTAATTATTCTATCATCAGAAACATCATATAATTCACTTAATTTTTTCATTTACATCACCTACTATAACATATATAAATTTATTTAAATAGTTACTTATCTATCTCAAACAAGAAATCTTCATGACGATAAAATTGTTCTTCTTCATATCTAGAGTAAATAGCAAAAGGACGATAAAAGTGTAATTCATTATTAACAACATATAAAAAGACATTATCACTATATGAGTCTATACCACGAAGATCTAAGAAACAGTCATAATTACATTCAGCTTCTGTAAAATACATACTTTCTAACTCTTGTTTATAATAATTAGTAAATTCTTGTTCTAGAGTATTAACAATATCACTTTCAGTAATAGAAAACTCTTTTAGCAAATCAGTATCTGTTACTAAATTACCAGTATCAAGATTAAAGTTATAGGTTCTAATAATAGTTTTAGGATAGTTGTTATCGTTTATATCATTATAGATATAGAAAGTAGCTAAGGATAGATAATTATCATTAAGATCAACTTGATAAGTAAACATACTTTCATAGTCAAGAGCATTATTAAAGTCTTGTTCTATTTCTTCATTAACTTTCTTAGCATCATCACTACTAAATTTAACATTTGGTAAGTATGAGGTAAAGTTAGTAGTATCATCTTTATGTTCTTCTTTAATACTAAAATAGGTATCTATACTATTACTTGTATTACTAGTAGCTAAAACGGAAATAAGAATGATAATAACAGTACCTATTATTAAGAATAAAATAATTTTTATATATGGTTTATATTGTTCTAATTCCATCATATTATTCCCCTATTCCGCCATAGTTTTGTTCTAGATTTTCACGTTCTATTTGAATATTGGCTATTTCGACAATTTTAACAGTATTATTAGTAGTATTAATGGTAAATTGATAAGTGTATCCTTCTGAAGATACAAATCTACCAATATAGTTATTATCTTGATAATAGTTATTTTCTTCGGTATAAGTTAAATCTTGGTTATAAAGATTTAATCTTTTTAGTTCTTGATAGTAGTTGTTATTTAGTTCTTTTATAGTACTATTAGATAGAGAACTGTTTTCGTTTTTTAAAGCTTCAATGGGAGAAAATGTTTCGTTTCTAGGCCAAAAGATAAAGATGATTAGGATTATTAGTACTACGACAATACCTATAATGGTTAGACTTTTTTTATTCATATATTTACCTCCTCTTATACTAGTTTTTGTCCAAAGATCCAGTACATAGCGGCGGTTGGATGGATCTCAGTATACATGTCAAAAGCTCTATTGTTATAGTCTTTAGTAATAGCATTATATTGATTTGGGTCCTGGACTAATATTTTACCGTCAGCTGTTATACCACTTAGAACAATAATGTGGCCGCCTTTGGTAAATAAACCAGGTCTTTGGGAACACATTACGGGTTGTCCTGCTTTTATCGCTGAAATAACAAGTTCTGGATCAGTTGTAGAGACAACCTCACCAAGGCCATAGTAGTCTGCTAAAGCTTTAGGAAAGGCCCATGACATACCGGCACCATTTACATAGTAAGGCTGTCCCATTTCATTAACAACTTGGTCAGGAGTAATATTTTTTCCTGTTAAATAAGAAGCGACCATAGCACCTGAGGTGAAACCACAACCACCTAAAGCGATGGTGGAATTACCTAATTTTACAGTAGGATAATCACCTTGATAATAAATTGGCATTCCGGTTAAGATGTTAGCAGCGGTATTAACAACAACCTCAGTAGCAGCTTTAAAGTCTTCTACCGCTTCAAAATCAGCCATTAGATCATGGAAAGAACTACTATTATAAGTTGGAGCAGGTGTATTTCTTATTACCTCATCTGTTGCTAAAGCTTCTTGCCAACAAGCACCTACATTGTATAGAGTTGTATTTTCATTAGAAACAAGAGTAAAGAAATTAGTAACAAGATTTACAACAGTAGGAAGGAAGAAAATAATAAGAGCTGCTAAAAACTTAGTTAAAATACTCTTTAGTCCATTCTTTTTATCAGGATTAAGCATATTAGAGATTAAGGTTAAAGTTAAAGCAACAATCAATATTATTGGTACAACGATACAAACAATAGAAAAAATACGTTCTAAAGTAGCTAAAGTACCAGCTAAAGCATAATCAGAGCAAACACTATCTAAAATATAAAACATATATATCATCCTTTTAATACTAATCTATTTATATAATAACAAGTTTTTAGACTTTTTTAAAGTGTTTTAAGTAAATCAAAAGAAATTGATAAGACTAAACTTTATCAATTTCTATTATTTACGTAATTATTAATATAGGACTTTTAACTTTATTCTAAGTCAAGAGATATCTATATTATCTTTGTAAGCCTTAGCCGACTAAACACGGTGACACTAAATTACTAGCATTATTAGGACTCTTGGTGAGCACCGTATCTTATACAGTTTACCTCTTTCTATCCTAGGACATAAGGTGAACTTACAGTTCCATCACCACTAGTGAAACCGGTATCAGTTAACACATTAATAACCGGACGTACGGCGTAGTTGTTGTTACTGCTACCGCTTCCTATTCCTAGATAATCACCACTCATAGCCCACACTGAAACCATACTATCTCCGAAGTCGCACGGCGTCATAGTCCAATAATCTGCTCCATTTTCTCCTGGATTCAAGTAACTATCTGTTGTCACTCCTGGATTTTCTCCTGCTAATACTAGTTCATCTGCTGTTATTAAGCCTGCTTTTAATCTATAACTACCTCCATAGCTTTCACTTATTGATGGACATTTTAACGTTGGAGCATTTGCTTTGGCATAATTAGTCATACTTTGCCCTAATCTGTCATAACTTGAAAAAAAATACCAATCACCCATATCTGGAAAGTCATAATCTGTATCTTGTTTATATCCGCTACTATCACTACAAAATCTTCCTAATATTACATATCTATCATAATTTTGATTACTTCCTAAAGTATTATTATACCAAGTATCTACCTCTTTTTTAACAAAAGAGTCTGTTCCATTATCATAGGTATATCCTGCATATTTTTGATCATTATAATACTCTAAATTATATAATGACATTCCTACAAAGTTGGCATCATCTATAGAACTATCTGTTGCTGTAGGATTTGTTCCGTTATAGATTAATCTTAATGAACCATCTCCATTTACTCTTATTATTTTCCAGTACATCTTATCTCCTGCTGATGCTAATTTTACTCTATTACTCTCATTACAACTTGAATAATGTTCTTGACAACTTTCTAAGCTTTGAAAATACTGATATCCAGAATTATATACATAATATACATAATAATCACTTTGATACTCTCCAAACTGAACATTATTATTAGTGACATTTCCTCTAAAGTAGTAACTTATGCCATCTTCATCTTCGGCTTGAAATAGACCATTTGTTACATATTCTGGATTTGTACTTGGTCCATTTTCCATATCAAAGTATCCACCATTACTAGCATAATTGAACATATTAGTTTTTTCTTCTTGTAACTCGTTATTAGCTAAAATTGTTTGTACAGTCTCTGGGACATATTTATCTCCATCTTTACCATAAACATTTATTTGGACACTAAATTGTAAATTGCCTCCATCTCCTTGAGGATTATATTCTTCTGTTACATACATTCTAAGACGATAATTATTAGTTTCACTTGAGTTCATACTACTTGTATATAAACTCATTTCTCCTGCTGGTCTTCCTGTATAATTGTTAGCATTAGCTTCTTCACTATATGTCTCTGGTAACATTAAAGCTTCTTCACTACCATCACTGTTTAATTTAGTTAGATATAACTTGATATTAGAGCCATCTATCTTTCTATCGCTTGTCGTTATATCTTTTGCACTGATTTCATAGTTGATATTAACATTACCAGTGATATTACTTGATATCGTAAAATCAAAGTATTCTCCCTCTGTTAATCTAACTGTACCTGTTTTATCTGTTGTTGGTAATGCCCCACTCATATTTATAATATTACTAGTTTCAGTATAAGTCATCGTAATTGCTCCACTTGTAATACTGTTAACAGTATCTCCTGTATCTGTATAACTAAAGGCAGCATAACTTACTCCTACTACTGCTACAATCATTATCAAGATTAAACCTAAAATTATTATTTTTTCTTTTCTTTTTTCCATAAACACTTACTCCTTTCAATTTAACCATAAAAAAGAACAGAATTTTTTTATCCTGCTCTTATTCCATGATTAAAGAAAGTACTTAAGCTTCTAAAGTACCCCCCCCCAGGTAACTTGTTGTAAACGGGTGTTAGTTCTCATTTTCATACCTTCTTTCTATCTTTTAATTAATTATACTCTATTTTATAGTATTATTTCAACTAAATTTTTCTTTCAAAAGAAAACAGTTTTGAATGTTTTACTCAAAACTGTTTATTAATTATTTAACCTTCTCTACTTTTAAAGCCATAGCAATATCATTTAAGATAATATCTTTAGGAAGAGTTTCATCTTTTATTAAGTCTATAGATAAAGTTTCTTCTTTAACATATTCTTCATAAGTTGAAATCATTTCATCAAGCATATCATTACCATTATAGTATAAAGTAATACGATCAGTAATTATAAAGTCAGCTTCTTTTCTAAGACTTTGAACTTTTCTTACAACCTCACGAGCTAGACCCTCTAATAGTAAGTCATCAGTTAAAGTGGTATCTAAGACAACACTAATATTACCGTTAGTAGCTGATTTATATCCTTCTTTATTTTTTAATGTAGTTGTAATCATATCAGAGGTAATTTCTAATTTTTCACCATTAAAGTCCGTAGTATAATAGCCAGCTTTAATTTGATTAACATCATTGATATCAAAAGTAGCGACAAGTTCTTGGAATTCTTTGATTTTAGGACCAAAGATTTTACCAACTACTTTGAAATTAGGTTTAACGATGTAATCCATATAAAGACTCATATCTTCTTCATACATTATTTCTTTGATATTTAATTCTTCTTTAATGATAGAGTCTAGAGAACCAATAACGGTTTTAAAGATTGAAGGAACGATAATAAAGTTAAGAGGTTGTCTTACTTTAATACCAGCATCTTCTCTAGCATTTCTTCCTAAACTACAAACATCACGAACAAGATCCATTCTGTTTTCTAGTTCTTCATCGATTAAACTTTCATCATAAGTTGGGAAGTCTTCTAAATGAATAGAGGTTTTACCAGTTAGATTTTGATATATTTCTTCTGTTATATACGGAGTGATCGGAGCAGCTAGTTTAACAAAAGCAAGTAATACCTCATAAGTAGTTTGATAAACAGCTTTCTTACTTTCAGTTAATTCACTTTCCCAGAATCTTCTTCTGTTACTTCTAATATACCAATTAGATAAGTCATCGTTTAAGAAATCAACAAGATAGTGAACAACTTTATTTAAGTCATATTCTTCATAAGCTTTAGTTACTTTCAATATTGTATTGTTAAGTCTAGATAATAACCATTTATCAGTTATATCACGATTATTTATAGGAACATTATAAACTCTAGGATCAATCTTATCAGCATTGGCATACATTTCAAAGAATGAGTATGCATTCTTTAGGGTTCCTAAGTATTTAGAATAAACCTCTTTTAGGCCATCAAGGTCAAATTTTATTGGTGTCCAGACTGGAGATACATATGGTAAATAGAATCTTATAGTATCAGCACCAAATTCATTCATCAAATCAAATGGTTGGACAATATTACCTTTAGATTTACTCATTTTCTTACCATATTTATCAAGTAATAAGTCATTAACTAAAACATTTTTATAGGGACTTTTTCCGGTTACAAAGGTAGAAATTATCATAAGAGTATAGAACCAACCACGAGTTTGGTCAATTCCTTCAGAGATAAAGTCAGCTGGAAATTGATCTTCAAAAAGTTCCTTATTTTCAAATGGATAATGGTATTGAGCGAAAGGCATAGAACCTGAATCAAACCAACAGTCAATAACCTCACTAACTCTCGTCATTTTCTTACCACACTCTGGACACTTAATATGAATATCATCAACATAAGGACGATGTAGTTCAATAGACTCATCAATATCTTCAATCGCTTTTTCTACTAGTTCTTTTCTTGAACCAATCATTTCTTGATGACCACAACTACATTTCCATAGTGGTAAAGGTGTACCCCAATATCTATTACGAGAGATAGCCCAGTCATTCATATTTAAAAGCCAATTACCAAATCTTTTTTCGCCAACAAAACTAGGATGCCAAGCGACTTCGTTATTGTTTTTAACAATTTTATCTTTTAGTTTAGTAACCTCTAAATAGTATGATGGTTTAGCATAGTATAAAAGTGGGGTATCACAACGCCAACAATGAGGATAGTTATGAACCATTTTTTCTTTTTTGAAAAGTTTACCATTTTCTTTTAAGTATTTAATAACCTCTAAGTCTGCATCAAAAACACGCATACCTTTCCAAAGACCATCAGTATATTTGCCATCTTCACCGACAGGATTTAAGACTGGTAAATCGTATTTCTTACCAACGTTATAATCATCTTGTCCAAAAGCAGGAGCGATATGAACAATACCAGTACCATCTTCCATAGTTACATAGTCATCAACAGTAACAAAGAAGGCTTTTTTGTCTACTTTTAAGCTTGGAATAAGTTGTTCATATTCCATATATTCTAAGTTCTTACCACTATATTCTTCTAGAACTTTATAATCGTCTCCTAAAACTTTATTAGCTAAAGCTTTACCAACGATAAATTTATTTCCTTTAGATTCAGCTAGAATATATTCTTCACGAGGATTAACACATAAAGCAACATTACTAATTAAGGTCCAAGGAGTTGTTGTCCAAACAAGAAAATAGACATCTTCATCTTTCTTTCTCATAGGAACAATAACAGTATTAGCAGTAATTTCTTTATAACCTTGAGCAACCTCATGAGAAGCTAGACCAGTACCACATCTAGTACAGTACGGTAAAATCTTATGTCCTTCATAAAACATACCTTCATCAAAAAATTTCTTTAAGATCCACCATTCGGTTTCAATATAGTTATTATCATAAGTAACATAAGGATGTTCTAAGTCAATAAATTGTCCCATTTCTCTAGTTAAATCAGTAAAGGCTTTTTCATTTTTCCAAACACTTTCACGACACTTTTGGTTAAATTCTTTAATACCATATTCTTCAATATCTTTTTTATTATTAAAACCAAGTTCTTTTTCTACTTGTAATTCAACAGGAAGACCATGTGTATCCCACCCTACTTTACGTAAGACACGATATCCTTGCATAGTTTTATATTTACAGAAAGTATCTTTTAAGAATTTAGCCATCATATGATGAAGACCAGGCATCCCATTAGCAGTAGCAGGTCCATCATAGAAGACAAAGTTTTTACAGTCTTTACGGTTAGAGATGGTTTTTTCTAAGATATTTATTTTATCCCATTCTTTAAGTGTTTCTAGTTCTAGTTCATGTGTTTTACCTTTTCTTAGTTCTTTAAATGCCATAATTTCCCTCCTAAACAAAAAAATCTATGTTCTAAGGACGAATCTTTTCGTGGTACCACCTTAGTTCATAGATTTAACTATCTTAATTAGATAACGGTTTTACCCGGCTTTATCTTATCCATAAAGCACAACTTGAAAGTGATCCGAAATAAGTTCCTTTGTTAATTTCCACCAACCATTAACTCTCTTGAAAATTTCCTTATTTCCGTCTTTCGCACTTGTTTTAATAAACAAACTATAACACATTGTTTCTTGGTTTGGCAATGATTTTTTTAAATTTTTTTAAGTAAATATTATTAAAACTAACCAAATATATTCATAATGAACGAAGGAAACAAAATAAATTATGTTTCGCTCCCTGTCGTTACCTCCAAAGATTCCTACTTCACAGATAAGGTAATCCTTATTTTCCATAGGCTTAAATATTTTAAACTGGCGTCTTTATGTCCACGGCAAGAATAAATCTGACACAGCCAAAAATTTTATGAATTAATGCCTTTTGATTGTCTGTTGGATACAACCTAAACTTATATGTTTTATATGCTTCCATATTGATAACTTCCTGATGTAATCAGCTTAACATCCAGAACAATAGGTTGCCAAGAACTTTTTTGACTTTTAAACACACTTTCCTTATAGATAAAAAATGTATTTTATTATTCTATACAAAGAATAGTTCTAAATGAGTTATCTATACGCACGCCACCTAAACTATATGTAGCACCATAAGAAAACAGACCAGAATCAACTTGATCATAGTAGTATCCACCTCTTACTAACCAGGGATACTCATTATTTATCATATTATTAATATCTTTATACCATTCTGAAGTTTCTGATAAGGCATGGCTTAAACATTCTTCTCCATTGCATGCTGTTAATATGTTATCTGTTATATATTTATCATAATACTTTGACTCGGGAAAAATGGTAAAATCAGCATTACCTAATATATCATTATAATTACCCATAACATATTCCCAGGCTCCTCCTGATGTATCGTATATTCCATAAATATTGCCGGTTGTTGAAGCTCCGGTTCCATTTATATCTATGTCATATGTGTATTGACATCCATAATCGGTATTGCTATTTGATGGCATTCCATAACTACACCCAGTTATATACTCTTCACTTTTATTTTGATATATTTCTTTATTAGCATTACTAAAATTTGTATTACCTAACTTTCCATATTTACTTTGGGATAGATATGTTACAGCTCCCCACTCACTGTTTTTCATCATATGGGTGTCGATAGTACTACTAAATCCATATCTATTTCCTTCATCATTCATCTTTAAACTTACATTAAAAGCATTACTTACATTTATACATCTCCAACTTGTTACATTTGGTTTTATCATCGGATCTAACTCAGTTGTATTCCCTCCTCCATATTCTAATGAAGGATTAGAACTACTTGTCTCAAACTTGCCTACCCAGATTCCACTTAGTTCCTCATCTCCGAATGTAAAGGCATCTGGGGTATAATACTCTTTTGCTCCAGTTGTCGTTATGTATTTTGCATTTCCCCTATCTTTTATTTTATCACTTACAAATCTTATATCTATTTCTCCTGGTAATTCTTTAGTTGGTTCACTTTCTAAATAACAGCCTTGCTTTCCATAATAATTAGTTCCATCAACGCTTGCAATACTATAACTATATCTTGGTATCCATACCCACATTGTTTCAATATCATTCATATTTACTATGGTTCCTACAGAAGCATTTTTATAATTTTCTCTTGTTGAACTACTTACTGTTACCGCATTAGCCCATTTTTGCTCATTATAGTTATACCAATCATTTTTAGTGTTACTTGTATCAGCTTTAACCCAATTGTTATCTACATATTTTACAGCTATCATATTAGTATCTAACTCTGGTGCATTTGGTTCATTTACATATTCTTTAAATAAATGTCCATTACTTGGCAAACTTAAATCATTATAATCAAGTCCTACTTGTACCCCTAATTCTATCACTATTTCATTACTAGAATTATTTTCTACCATTATTTTATATTTATTACTACTACCTATACTTTTACTTGCTTCTAAGTTTACTCCAGTTTCTTCTGGTAAATTAGTAGTTTCACAATCTTTTATATAACCAGCATTTACCTCTGTTGGTATTTCATTTAAGTAATAAAAATTAAACCTAGCTATTCGATTATTGGGATTTGTTAATGTAATAATAAATTCTTCAGCACTATTGGCTTTAACAACGAGGTTTTGACTAGAATTGCCATCTACTTTTAAATCATAAGTTAAATTACCTGTGACAATACTTATGGCATTACTTTTCTCCTTACTTACTGTAAACATGGCATAGGAAAAGTAACTTGCTAATAGTAATAAAGTAATTAATACTGTGCCTAAGATATATATCTTTGATATTTTAGTACTTAATAATATTTTCTTCATCTCTTACTCCCTTTATTTAACCACAAAAAAGAACAGAATACCTCTATCCTGCTCTATTCCATAATTAAAGAAAGTACTTAAATGTCTAAAGTACCCCCCCCCGGTAACTTGTTGTAAACTTGATACTCTTGCCATTTTCATACCTTCTTTCTACATTTTATTAGTATTAGTATTACTATTTATATTTTGAGCTACTGATGGAGATGTTGCAAACATATCTTCTGCAGCTGCTATTCTTGCATTATTTAAAGATGATGATTGTAAATCTTCGATTATTGATTTTTTACTATTTGCAGCCATATTCAAGTCTTCTTGTTTCATAGCATTTTGACTTTCTAATATTCTTCTTTTATCTTGAACAGAGTTAAGATGATTTTGTTTCATTTCAGCTATCTTATTATTAATTTTATCTGTTACTTGCTCTTTCGCTGTTCTTTTAAATCTTCTTAAAGTATCCATAGTAACTTTACCCAAAAAGCTTTTAACAGTAACTACTGGTGGTCTTCCTATTCTTTTCTTATCTTCTATTATTTCTTGTTTTTTAGTCTCAACAAAGTCTTTAATTTGATCTTTCTTAGTACTTAAAGCTTGTCTTATTTCAGCACTTTTTAATTGAATAGATAAAGCGATACCTTTAATTCTTAAATCAATAGTAGTTTTTTCTCTTATTTGTTTTAAGGCTTCATTTTTAACTTTACCTAGTTTAGACTGTGCACTTGATACTTTATTTGTAACATTAGTAGAAATATTAACAACTCTTTTATTAACATTCTCTACTATAGCTTGCTTAGTTTCTTTTATATCTTCAGTTACTTGTTTCTTTTTTTCTAATACTGCTTCTTTTGTTTCGTTTATTACTTTATTTTTCTTATTAATTATTTCTTGTCTCTTAGTATCTAAAGCATTAATAGTCCGGTTATATCTTTCAATAACAACATCTTGTTGAAAGGTATTAAAAGACTCTATTACATTGTTAGAAATAGTTGCAATTCTATTTTTTCTATACTCTATTTTCGCTTGTTTATAATTATGAATGCTTGTAAATAATAATTGAAGGCTCTTTTCAATCTCTCTTTCCTTTTCTCTTAAATCTTGTTCTGTCATCTAGAACCCCTCCTTATTGGAACATTGCTTGAACTATTTCTGTAAGTTTTGGTCTTTCTTCATCAGTTAAATCAACTAAAGTATCAGTTCCATCTTCATTCTTAACAAGACGAGAAGCTAAAACATCACTAGTTTCATCACCTTTATCAACCGCATAAATAGCATACTCTTTATCTTCAAAAGTAATTACTTTTAACATTTCGGCTTTACTTACAACTCCGTCTATTTCAATATCAAATTTTTCATTTTCCATTTTCTCCACTCCTATTCTTTATAACTATGTTAACATAAAAGTCAAAAAAAAGAAATACTATCTTTTCTTAAGGGTGTACACTTTGTTATCAGATAATATTTCTTTATTAATCAAAACCTCACTATATTTACCTTGATTACTCTTTTGTTGGAGAGTACGACTTACATCAAGTAAAGAGGTTAAAACGATTTCACTTAGTTCTCTTGCTCCAGTATTATTACTAGTAACACGGTTTAAGATTTCATTTACATATGATTCATCATATTTTAGATCAACATTATATGTTTCTTGATAGAATTGTCGTTTCAAAAGAAACGGGCTAAGTTTTCCTTCCGTCATTATGGTTTTTAAATCTTCTTTTGAAAGGTTGTTATAGACAATTTTAGGGCTAGCACGACCGACAAATTCAGCGATAAAGCCATAGTTAATGATATCAGTAGGAGTTATAGTTTTCATTTTATCTTGAGTAGATACAAAACCTAAATGTTTATCTTTGGCTTTAAATAATTCTTCAAAGGCTCCTCCCATAACTATATTCATGAATGATGTATCAATTTTAACACTTTGAGTAAGAGTTACATTAACATCATAGGTACTGCCATCTAAAAAGTTTAGTAATAAGTTTTGGACAGCAACATCAGAAACATCACGACCACGGGAAGCTATTTTATCTATTTCATCTAAGAAGATTAATGATTCTTCACATTCTTTAATCTTTCTACCGGCATTTTGATATGCTAAAGCTAAGAGATCGTTAATATCATTACCTTTGTATCCTGAAGCTGATAATGTTGGAGTTGAATATCTTGTAAAAGGAACTTTTAAATACTCGGCTAAAAGTTTTAAAGTCTCTGTTTTACCTACTCCAGAAGGACCTATTAAAAGAGGTCTTAAAATCAAGTGAGGATTTTTAGTTTTATAGTTTTCAGCTATAACTGTTACTAACTGTTCAATTTGTCTATCTTGACCAATGATACGCTCTTTTAAATAAGCTTCCAATTCTTCGGTATCAATATCTCTTCTAAAGTCATTTTTAACATCTGTTTTAGTACTTTCAGATTGTTTATAAGTAACTGTTTCTTTATTTTGTACTGTTTCTTTTTTCTCAGATGGGAGATTTGATTTTAATATACTTTCTATCGAATTAACAATTTCTTCCATGGAGATATTAGGAGGAATTGGTATAACTCCACTAATTTGATAATTGCTTTCCATTGAACCATTATAGACAGTTAGCAAATCTCTAGCATCTTCTACTGGCATCTCTATTAAGTCATAATCACCAGTTTCAGAGTTAAAGATACAGATATTGAGGCAAGAGAAGACATCTTCTTTAAAGAACTCTAAAGCTTGATTGATATTTTTTGTTGTATACGCTGTTAATAATTCTTCTTTTGACTGTACATAAGCGACACATTCTTTTTCATCACGTTTAATAAAATATTCATCATCAGCATAGAAATAGAATTTATTATCACTGCTAATAAAATTACCATCTTGAATTTCACCTTTTATTACTCTGATGGGATTATAAATGACAATACCATTATTATATAATACTTTTTTCATTAATATTGCGTACATAGAACCACCCTTACTATTTAATTATTATTTATCTGTAGAACCAAAACCACCAGTTCTTACACCTATCGCTTGATCATTATCAGTTGTTAAGTATTTTAAAAATAATACTTGCCCGATAACATCACCTTTTTTTACCTCTAAGTCATGATCACTACAGTTGAAGAAAGCAAAGAAGAAATGACCATCATTAGATTCATTACCATAGTAATCGGCATCTACTAATCCGACACTATTCGCTAAGATAAAGCCCTTTTTAGGTCCACTGCTCCTATTTAAAAGAAGGAAACACTCATCATCACCACAATATGCTTTTAACCCTGTAGGTACAAGAGTTGGTTTAATACCTTCATGATATTTAGGAATGATTATATCTTCTGCTGCTTCAATATCATAAGCGGCAGAGTTTTTAGTCTTTCTAACTGGTAAATTTATATTTTTATCTTCATATCCTTTTGCTATTTCAAAACCTCTTTGTTTCATATTACACCTCTTTCTATATACAATATATAAAACTAATTTTGGTTAGTCAATCTTTTTTTGAAAGAAAAAACTGGTAAATACATTTTTAGAGTATTTACCAGTTAGAAATTATGGCAAGGCCAATGTGAATGGATTTTGAAGGGTTCCGTCACCTGATGTTATTATTACATTTTGTTTTAGATTTAGAGATGGGCGAACACCATTAGCAACCGTGGAACTAAAGTAGTCCATACGACCATAGTAGCTCACACTCCACACATAAGACGTACTGTATGGTGTTAAAGTCCAGTAATGTGTATTATTATCATTACTATCAAATTGCCCTGCCATTAATTCGCCATAACGTAATAATCCTACTTTTGCTGTAGTTATACTTGATGTTAATGTAGTACCAGTTGTATCTGTATACTTCGCTAGTTTATAGTTAGTTCCTGCTCCTATTGTTCCAAGATACCAGGTTGTGTTATCTTCTATTATTGATATATCTTCATCTGTTAGATAATTATTATCTGTATTCAAATAATCATTATTCAAAAATGAACCAATTGTAGTACTACTAGAATATTCAATACCGTTACCAAAAGTTGAGGAAATAAAACTACCATCTTTTTTTAATGGTTCAGCACTAGTTATTTTTGTTCCTGTTCCATTTTCATGGTTTACTATCCGGTACAAATTGTTTTCTCCTGTTCCAAACCTTATGTACTCGCCACTATATCTACTTGAAAGTAGTGTTCCTAATAGATTAGTATCATCATCTCCATTAAGTCGATATGGATTATCTATTGTCCCATCACCGCCGGCAATTTTAACGCTAGATTTTAGATTTATGGATGGTCTAACGCCATTCGTATATACAGTACTATAGCCTCCCGTACGGCCATGGTCCACATTCCAAATGTAAGATGCATCACTTGGTGTTAATGTCCACCAATTTATGACATTATTTAAATAGCCATTAATAGCTGTTGTGTCACTATAACTCATGGTATATTCGTAAATATTTAATAGTCCAACAGGATCAGTTACCAAAGTTGTTTCTGTTGGTTTCGTTGTCTCATCTGTCATCATAGTTGCATTCCATATACTATCCATTTTGATAAATTTCTCTGGTTCTCTTAAATTACCTAAGAAACCATCTACACTTATATCATTTAACCATTCTTCCATATAACTTCCTTCAAATGATGCACTACCACTTGAATAATTAATGGCACTTATATTCCATTGTGTCACTAATTTAACACTATTATCACTTGGATCTATACTTACGGCTCTCCATAGTTTTCCGCTATACCAAATATAGTTATTTGGATCTGTTCCTGTTATAAATGTCTGATCAGGATCACTTGTATTTATCGCTCCATTTTCTCCTACTCCATCTAAAAGCACCTCTGCAACAGTCTGTCTTTCTTGACTTACCTCTACTCTTAACTTTCCTTTAAATACTTGTCCTGAATAGTTCCCATCTACCTCATCGGTTATCCAGATGTTTAAACTATATGTATTTGTCTCTCTTCCTTCTATTGTCCCACTATCTAAAACTCTATTAGGATTAGTTCCAATCCTTGTTAATAGGGTTGCTCCACTATCAGTACCATTTTTATTAAGGTTATACTTTAAAAAATTATCATCTATTCTTGTATCAGTACTATCTATCTCCATATCATCTAAATAAATTGTATAATCTACCGCTTTATCACCATTATTTACTAAAGTAAATGTTGATGGTGTTAAACTCATCCCTTTGCTATCACTTACTCCTATAGCAGTATCTAAATTTATTCCTTCACTAGTTTCATTCAATATTAAATCTAAAGTATCTATCTTTACTATTTGATCAGAGCCATTTAATGTTGTACTAAGATAAGCATAGGTTAATCCTAATACTGCTAGTAAGACTATTAAGATACTTATTACAATTACTATAGTTTTTCTATTTTGTTTATTTTCTTTCATCACAGTTCACTCCATTATCAATTATTTTGACATTAATTATAGTTTACCCTATTTTTTTAATTTTATGTGCTGGCTATATAACCAGTTTACATGCTAAAAAAGAACAGAATACTCCTATCCTGTCCTTATTGTATGATGAAAGAAAGTACTTAAATGTCTAAAGTACCCCCCCCCAGGTAACTTGTTGTAAACGGGTGTTAATTCTCATTTTCATACCTTCTTTCTATCTTTAATTTAATACAAGTTTAACATAAATTATAATTAACAACAAGATATTTTTATCTTCAAATTAAAGAGAAAAAAATATTTTAACTCAATTTATTTAGGGTGCAATGTCAAGTATGAAAGGTTGTTCCTTAGTCCCAATTCCACCAGTGATGATGACGTTAGATTTTAAGTTGAGAGATGGTTTTACTCCGCTTATATTAGACACACTTATATAATTTGCAATATTAATAGTATCAATTAAGTAAACAGTAGATTGATCATATGGTGTTAATGTCCAATATGATGTATTATTCTCATATCTATCGAATTGTCCAGCCATTAACTCTCCTAATCTTAATAACCCAACTTTTGCGTTTATACTTGTAGCATATTCTGACATATTAGTATCTTTATATTTGGCTAATTTGTATGATGCTCCGTTATCTACAGTACCTAAATACCAAGTAGTACTATCTTCTATCATATCAATATAGTTTTCGCCTACATAATTTGTTAAATATTCGTTATTTAGAAAATTGCCTATTGTATTTGTATCTGAATAATATACACTATCTCCAAAAGTTATGGTTTTAAATGTTTCATTTTCTTTTAAAGGTATAGCACTAGTTATTTTTGTTAATCCTTCACTTTCATGGCTTACTATTCGATATAGATTATTGTCACCCGTTCCAAATATTATATATTCACCACTATACCTAGTATTAAGTTTTGTTCCATTTAGATTAGTATCATTATCCCCTTCTAGTCTATAGGGATTTTCTTCACTCCCATCCCCATCTACTATTTTTATGTTAGATTTTAGATTTATTGATGGTCTTACCCCTCGTTTTCCTAAAGATGAAAGAGCAGCAACGAAACCATTATTGTATATATAGTAAAGATTTGATAAATTATATGGAGTTATAAGAAAACTAGTAGTTCCATTATTTAGATATCCTCTAGTAATATGAGTTTCATTATAACTTGTTGTATACTCATAATAATTTAATAATCCCACAGCATCTTCTACTATTGTTCCTCCATCTTCTTCATTAGAAGGTTTACTAGCATCAGTCATTGTACTAGCATTCCACTTAGCATCAGTCACTATAAAACTTTGATAATCTCTTAAATTTCCTAAAAAACCATCTTCACTAGTATCATTTAGCCATTCTTCCATATAGCTTCCTTCAAAGGCACTACTATCATTATCATAAGAAATGGCACTTATAGGCCACTGGGTTACTAATTTAACTGTTTTTTCTTCATTATTAACACTAACTGCTCTCCATAACTTTCCACTATACCAGACATAGTTATTAGGGTATTGTCCTGTTGTAAATGTATCCTCTCCATCATCATAAATATTATCTTTACTTATATTACTTAATACAACAGTTCCTATTTCTCCCTTAGATATTATTTCTTCAAATAAATGTCCATTTTCTGGTAGACTTAAATCATTATAATCTAGTCCTACTTGCACTCCTAAAATAACTGTTACACTACTTTCTGAACTATTTATTACTCTTATTGTGTAAGTATTACTTGAACCTATGGTATCTATCTTTTCTAAGTTTATTCCTTTCTCAGCTGGCAATGTATTTGTTCCATCTTCTACTATATATCCCACTTTGACATGAGATGGTAGGTCTCCTAGATAATAAAAATTAAATCTAGCTAAACGATTATTAGGATTATTTAAAGTAATGGTAAAATCTTTTACTGAATTTGCTTCAACTGTTAAAGTATTAGATTCAACTCCATCTATTAATAATTCATAAGTTAAGTTACCTGTTACTATACTTATAGCATTACTTTTTTCTTTGGTTACTGTAAACATAGCATAGGAATAATAACCTCCTATAACTAGAAATGTTAATATAATCATCACTAACATATAAATCTTACTAAATTTTGTTTCTAATAATATTTTTTTCATCTTTTACTCCTTTCATTTAATCGCAAAAAAGAACAGAATACTCCTATCCTGTTCTTATTCTATGATTAAAGAAAGTACTTAAGCTTCTAAAGTACCCCCCCCCAGGTAACTTGCTGTAAACGGGTGCTAGTTTTCATTTACATACCTTCTTTCTATCTTTAACTTAATACAATTTTAATTTCTTTCTATTTTATCTACTAATAGATTAGCATAACATATTTATAAATTCAAGAGATTTTGCAATTGAAAAGAGAACCGTAGTTCCCTATTCACTTTTACTTAATGTAACTTTGGTAGTGTGTTCTTTGCCTGCTCTTAAATAAGTAAGTTCAATCGTATCTCCGGCTTGATATTTATATAATTCATATCTTAAGTAAGCAGAATCAGATACCTCTACGCCATTGATGGCAGTTACAATATCACCTGTTTTTAGATCTGAGGAAGCAGCGCCTGTTCCTTCTTCAATACCAGCGATAACAACACCACTATCAACATCGTTTGGAATATCAAAGTTGTAACGATATGAATATTTAGCATCAGAGACATTTAACATTTGGACTCCTAATAGAGGCCATTCAATTGCTTCACCTTTTTCAAGGGTTTCAATCTTACTATTTACATATTCAATTGGAATAGCAAAGCCCATACCTTCAACTTCTGTTTGCACTAATTTTAAAGAGATAACCCCAATAACCTCGCCATTAAGATTCATCAAAGGTCCACCACTATTACCTGGATTAATAGCAGCATCTGTTTGTAAAACTTTCATAACCCAATCACTACTTGAAGAGTTATTATCAGTACTAACACTAACAAGACGATCTTTACCTGCTAAGTGACCCGTTGAAACACTACCACGGTAATCATAACCTAGAGGGTTACCTATAGTAAAGACTAAATCACCTAGTTTAGAGTTTTCACTATTACCAAGGGTTAAAGCGACTAAATCATCAGTCTTTTTCATTTTAACAATGGCAATATCAACATAGGAGTCGCCACCAAGAACCTCACCTTCAATTTCTTCATCTTTTGAGGTTATTAAAGTAATTTTATCGGCTCCTTCAACGACGTGCTGATTAGTTAAAACATAGGCATCATCACCTTCTATTTTATAAACAAAACCAGTACCAGTTGATGCGACCTCATCATTTTGATAGTTTCTAATCATTAAAACACCATCATAAACTTTTTCTACCGCTTCACTTATACCTGATTCATCAACAACTACTTTAGTACAATCTGTCGCACTACAAGTTAGACCAGAGGAAGCTGATGAGGAGGTTGTAGTGGTTCTATTAAATAAATCTTTACCATCAATAACTATAAAGGTTAATACACCTCCTATAACAAAAGATACAATTATTAGTATTGCCTCTTTAATTCTTTCACTTTTCATCTACATTACTCCTTTCTATATTTGCAAGTTGCATATAATTTGCGGGAAAACCCATTCTATCTAAAATATTTTCTATCTTAATACTATGTAAATTATATGAAAGATTTTCAATTTTTTTATCAAGTTCTAAACTCATATTTTTAAATTCTTCATACGATAGCATTCGTTTCATAATTATAACTAAAGCGAATAAATCATTAGTTCCTTTTACATATTCTCCTTCATCACTTTTCTCTATATTTAATATTTGGTGGTAAAAAGTTCCTTCTATATGTTTTTGAGTTCTATTTTCATAAAGAATATCTTCATGAGCACAGAGATTACGGTAGTTAGATAAGATAGGTAAATAAGTACTGAAATCTTCTAAAGAAATATTATACATTTTACAAATACTAATTTGATCATCATATTTCATAATAGAAAATAATTCACCAACAATACCAAAGGATAAGACTTTAACTAAAATCCAAAGAGGAATATAACCATAGTTAGACATATAATGGGCAGTAGCACTATGTTGACTACCATTTATTCTAATTTGGCGTTTCATCTTTTTGATTAAGTCATTAACTTGTTTCTGTTTATTTTTATCTTTAGTAAAGTTCCTACTCTTTAAATAAGTCTTTTCTTTATAACCATATTTCTTAGATAGTTGATAAGAAAAGATTGATTTTAAGTTATTTTCTATTATCAAAAGATTTTTAAAGAAAATATTTCTTATATCCCGATCGAAGAGAAATAAACTATAAAGTTCTTCAAAGGTAACACCTGGTAAGAAATGTTTATCAGTCATACTTCTCATTAAAGGATATCTATAACCGGATAAGAAAAAGTAATTTTCTCTTAAGAGAATCTTTTTAGCATATTCTTCATCAGTTATAGTCATACCTTTATATTTCAGGATTTCTATTTGTTCTTCAAGATTTTTAAACTTTTTATCTATCATTTATACCACCTAGATTAGATTATAGCATAAAAAGTGTGTAAAAAATATGAATTTTTCATGAAAAATTATGTTATACTTTAGTAGTTGATAGAAAGGGTTGATAGGATGCCTGCGACTTTTACCCATGCCTTATTTGCAGATGACATTTATGATGAGTTACCAATTGGGTTAAAAAAGCTTCTAATAGATGATAAAGCTAGCTTAAGAATGTTTGCTCAAAGTACAGATCCTTTTATTTTTTATAAATTAGGGAATAAAAAAGGGAAAAAGATTAGAGAGTTTCAAAGTTATTTTCATAAAAATAAGAGTCAAGAATTCTTTCTTAATCTAATTAACTATATTAAATATAATAACTATTATCAAAATAAAGAGATAATGGCTTTTCTTTATGGGTTTATTTCTCATTATGTCCTTGATAGTACGGTTCATCCTTATGTACATTATAAATGTGGTTATGTAAAAAAAGATGATCCTAATACTTATAAATATAAAAATCAGCATGAATATATGGAGAACTTTTTAGATAATTATTTAATTAAACAAAGAAAAAATATTGATCCTTATAAATATAAATTTTATGACTATTGTTTCATGATTAAGCCTTTTTCGAAAGAGTTAGTTGAGGTTATAGATTATGCTTTTAAAGAGACGTTTAACTTTAATAATTTTAGTAGTTACTATTATAAAGCTTTAAAAGATATGTATTTTTATTTAAAGTATTTTAGGTACGATAAATATGGGATAAAGATGTTTATATATAAAGGGGTTGATAGATTTACAAAGCCTAATATGTTTAGATTAGAAGCGATATCTTATCATAGGCCTTTAAAAGATGTTAATAACTATTTGAATTTAAATCATCAAGAGTGGTGTCATCCTTGTTTAAAAAGAGAGAAACATAAAGAGTCTTTTATAGAACTTTATGCCATGGCTTTAAAAGAAGCGATGCGGATTATTAGAGATGTTAATAGTTATTTAAAGGGAACAAAGAAAGTTGATTTGAAAAAGGACTTTAAGAATTTATCTTATTCAACAGGGAAAAATTGTGATAATAAAAATGAGTTAAAGTATTTTGAGCATTAATAAATTTAAAAAGATGTATAAAATAGTTCTTAAAATATCACTATATTATTAGGTGAAGAAAATGTTAAATAGTTATAAAATAGTAAGGACTATGGAAGAAGAGATATTATATCTTTATTTAGATGTTAATTATGAATTTGCTAGGGAGTTAAGTGAAAATAGTTTAAAGAGGAAAGCAGCTAATTATTTAATAACGCATGATATTAAGTTTAAGGGAAATAAAGTAATATTTGTTATTAATGGGGTGGAAGCGAAAGCGATAAATTTAAATAAACATAAGATGTACTTAAATAAAGACTTATTTATAGTGGGTGGTAAAGAGAAACTAACTTTAAAAGAAATATTACTTAGTTTATTATTCTCTAATTTAAGTATCGATTTAGATATTGAATCTTTAAAAGCAATTACGGTTTTATATAGAAGCGAGATTATTAGTAATTTAAAAGATAAAAACTTAAATCTTTTAAATATTACCCTTACCTTTCATAACTATAATTACTATAAATTAACTTATAAAGAAACATATAAAGAGAAAGTAGCAATATATAATAGAGCGATTGATGAGACAGATGGAGAGTATTTACTTTATAATAATAATCCGATTAAGTGTTATACTCATCTTGTTAGTAATGGATATACAGAAGAAAATCCTAATATACCTTATACAGTTAGAAAAGAAAGTCTTTGGGATTTAACTTATCCTAATTATATGCAGGTTAAAAGTTATAAAACTATAGATTTTAAGAAAAAACTTAATATAGATAGAGATGACTTTAATTTAAAAATAACTAGTATAAGTAATAGTAATAGAATAAAAGAACTTGAAATTGGGGATAGGAAAATAGAAGCTAGCCTTTTAGCAGTCTATTTAGATTTGCCATCTACAGATATAACGATTATTGTTAAGAAGGATTATCTAACATTTGTAACAAGAGGAATTGGTAGTGGTTTGGGACTTAGTATAATTGGTGCTGATAATTTGGCAGAATTAGGCTTTAATTATAGACAGATTTTAAATTATTATTTTAAAAATGTTTCGTTAGTAGTTAAAGAGGCTCAGTAGAGTCTTTTTTTTAGTTTTATACATATATTTTAATAGGTGTTTTAGATGATAAGAAAATATAAAGTACTTTTTTTAGTTTTATTTATAACTTTACTTATGTCTTTACAATTTGTAGATGCAAAAATAAATGATAAAAAGACGCTTACTAATAGAATTATTACGATTGATCCAGGGCATGGAGGAAGAGATAGTGGGACAAGTTATCAGAAGATTTATGAAAAAGATTTAAACTTGGAGATTTCTAAAGTATTAAAGAAGGTTTTAGAAGATAAGGGTGCTACTGTTTATATGATAAGAGAAGATGATAGTGATTTATCTAGTCGTTGGGATAGTGCGAAAAAACGAGGGGATCTTTATAGACGAATTTTAAAGATTCAAGAGAATAAAAGTGACTTATATTTATCAATTCATATTAATTATCACTACTCTACTAATGTTAAGGGTGCTGAAGTGTTATATCATCCGATTAATGATAAAAATTTAGTATTAGCAGAAGCGATTATGAAAGAATTTAGTAATGATTTAGGGAGCAAGAGAAAAGTTGTTAAAACTAATTTATATTTGTATTCTAATACAAGAGTGCCTGGTGTTTTAATAGAGTGTGGTTTTATTTCTAATCCTGATGAGAGATATTTACTGCAAAAAGAAAGTTATCAAGTGAAATTAGCGGAAGCGATTTCTAAAGGAGTTCTGAATTATTTTTTAGAGATTGAAAGGGAATAACTTTAAAGGAAAAGAATCACCAATTAACTCTTAGTGATTCATTTTTTTAAAGGTCAAAGCCTAAAGTTTCTAAAAAGGAAACAATATCTCCTTCTTTATATTTTTGATAGTCTCTAGCATTATAACCCACAACTACTCTACTTTCTTCATAAGTACAAGGAACATAGTAAGTTCCAGCATAGAATCTACCATCATCGGTCTCTCCTAGCCATTCACCACCATAGTTCATAAAGTTTTCATGAGCATAGGCATCAATAGCATAATACAAATTACCATCTTTATCTTTGACTTTAAAGGTATATTCAAAGTCTCTTTTAACACCTTTCCAATCACCAACATTGTTAGTAATTAAAGTTACAGCTTCTTGTTCAGTTAAAGTCTTGGTTGGTGATGATGAAGAACTGTTGTTATCAGTAGTAGTGTTGTTATTTGAAGAACTATTTGTTTCTTCATTAGATGGTGTTGGTGTCTTATTCCATAACTTGTCTTCAAACTCTCTAACTGTATTTAAGAGTTCAGTATCAAAACCAACCTCTTTAAAAGCATCTTCAACAATCTTTTTTTCTTTAGAAGAAAAGCCTAATAGCACTGCAGTTCTTGTAACAGCATAATAACAATCAAGGTAAGTAGGATTACTTGGTAATAGTCTCATGGAATAGAACCAAAGATTAGCTAGATCATCTAGAGATAGGTTTTTGGTCATAAGATAAGCAGCTTTTGAGATGATAACACTATCATCATGTTCTTCTTTAAATTTCTTATCTTTGGAATAGACCATGTTAGAATCTTTGATATTGCGGCCATTTTTACTACTTATATAACCATCTATTTTTTCGTTTTCATTATAGTACGCTTCAATAATCATACCCATAATATCAGCATATGATTCAGATAAAGCTTTCTTTTCTAGACTATTATTTTCATAAGATGCAGTAATGTAGTCAAAGACACCATGGGTATATTCATGAGCGATAACCTCAATATTGTCATTGTATAAATTGTTATAGCCAAGGGCGATAATATTGGGATAAATAAAACCGGCATTATCTTGAAAGTTAGAAACAGTTTCATTAGGAAGAACTAAAGTTTTGACATGGGTGATAATACTAATACCTGTATCTTTCATACCTTCATTATCTAAAGATAGATAATTAAATTTATTAAGGTAGTAGTTATAACATTTTTGAATAGTAACGATGGCATTGATAGCATTTTCTTTTTCAGTATCAATTTTAGCATTTTTGTGCCAAGAATAGATAGTAAATGTAGTTGTACCACTTTCTATTTTAGCGCTTGAAGGTTTATTGATGAAAATATTTTTTTCTTCGTCTAATAGTTTATAATAGCTGTTATCGTCTAGAAAGTAGTCTAATTCTTCTTTTTCATAAGTATTAAGTGGAAAGTATTTTTTGATTGTCTTTTTAGTATTGGCATCTATTATAATAATATAGTTTCCATTATCACGATAATTGATAGTACAAATATAAGCGAGGGTAAAATTGTTATCTGTAGGATAAATTACAAGATCTTTTGATGTTACTTTAGTATTATTTCCTAGTTCTTTTTTGATAATATCGTCTAGTTCCTCTTCTTTAATTTTTGGTTCAACAGAAAGATCATCTACTTCTTTTAACTTGTTAATTACTCCAGCTACATTACCATCTTTATCAGTATAGACAATTAAATCACCATTATAAACAGGTATTCCTTTATATAGTTGTTTAAAACTATAAGTATTTAGATAGTTAGAATTACTTATTCTATCTTCTTTTAGGTCTTTTTCTAGATCGATATTTAACTCATCACTAATAAGAGAAAGAGATTCTCTTGCAGAGGCAAAGTCTTTAACAATTACACTTGAATAATTACCAGAGATATTATTCATGACTAAATTAACTGTTTCTCCTTCAGGAGTTGTTTTTGCTTCTTCTTTTTTAAACAAAAAAGTAATAACTGCCCATACTGAAACTACTAGTATAATAAATAATACGAGGATAATAATAATTTTCTTCTTCATTTTTACACTTACTCCTAACCAATTAACTTATAATTATTATACTATATATTAAGTCTAATATGAAAAAAATCAAAGTTTTTAGGCTTTGAATCTTTCGTATTATTGCATTTCTTCCCAAGTTTTACCATCTAGTATTTTAGCGATTTCTTCGGTTGATGGTAATTTATCTGTTTTTAAAATATCAGTTAAGTTAAATAATTTAGTTCGAAATAATGGGTATTTGCTCGCTTTGATAAAATTCGTTTTGACAAATTTATCAACAATAAAGTAATTGTGTTCAATATTTTTATCATATCAATGACATTGTTATACCAATTTTACTTAAAGATAACAAAAATTGTTTAACAATCGGTATAATAATCGTTAAAATAGCAACATTATTGTACTCTTTTACAACTGTATTATGAAAAGCCTATGCAAATCTATCTGACGAAACAATTAAATCTTTATAGTTTTATTTATCATCAAACCAGTAGCATAAAAATATATGCTATCTTTGCTTTCGTTCGTAATTAAAGGATAAAACTCTTTAAAAGGCTTTTTTTATAAAACTTTGAAATATCAATTTGATAATTAGATTTCTTCATTATAATCCTCTCTTACTTTAACAACTTTATAATATATATTTTGTTATATTAAAATAAATTATTTTTAGAATTAAAGTTTCTTTTTTTTAATTTTATCTTTTCTGATACCATTACTATAATTTTGTAACACCTCTATTGTAGTTGGGGGAACTAATTGAGCAATTGTATTCCAATCATTATTTTCAAGGGCATTTCTTACAGTTTTTGCACTAATAGATTGACCATTTCTATCAGTAAATCTAGGTATCTCAATAACCTCAATACCATATAAAGGTAAATTATTTTTTAATTCTCTATTATATGATGCAGTAATAATATCAGTTTTTTCTTCTCCTACAAATCTTTTTTTAACATTTAATGTAGGAGCTATATAATCAGTAAATATTTCCCTATCTAGTGATACATCTATAGTAACATCAGTTTTTTCTTCTCTATTAAAGTACTCTGGAAAGATCATTGAGGAACCGAAAATTTTACCACTAGGAATAACTGTAACATTAGAAAAATCTTTACAACCATTCTGCACCATTTTATATCTGTCATCAAACTTAAATACAGATTTATCATCTTGAACTACTATAACAAATAATTCTTCTACTTGTTCAGAAGCATATTTTATTAAATTATAATGTCCATAAGTAAATGGATTACAATTCATTAGTATTGCACCATTAGGACCATCTGGTATATCTAGACTCTTTAACATAGACAAATATTCATCAATAAATTTATTATTTGAAAATACATTTCTTTTTTGACTTTTTTTACAGGAATTATACTTTCTTTATTTTGAGGATTAATTGTTAATAAGTTTTTCTTAATTTTATCATATATATAATCAGCAATATAACCATTTGCAATATGATTACAATGAGCAGGTTTATCAAGAAAATAATTGTGTAAAGTATTATTATTAAAAACAGGTAATAAGGTTTCTACATCAGTAAATCCTAATCTAGCAAGTTTTTCTTTTTCATCTGTTGATATAATAAAAATCATTTTATCGCCATGTTTTATATTTACATTGTCAGCAATTCTAACTTGTTCAGGTAATTCCATAGCTCTTAAACCATAATTATTAACTGAATAATCCATATTATTAACATTAACTTTTCTTTGCAAGTAACTTGCTATAGTATGTTTATCATCTACTAAAGCACCATATACCATACAAGGACCGAATATATTAATATCAAATGCATAATCAAAACTCTTATCTGTAGTATATCTAATTCCATTAATACTTTTACAAAAATCATTATCAGAATCTGCTAATCTGCAAATGCCATTTTTTAGTATAGTTCCAGGAGATAAATTTTCCTTGTCTATATAATCTTCAGTAAATAAATCCCCCATAACTGTTTCTACTAAATTTCTTATTTCAGGATCATTCATATAGTTACTAAGGTAATATATATAATTAACTTTAGCCTTCATTCTCAATTGTTCTACAAATGTTAATTCTGTAAATTGTTCATTATTAGGAAATTCAAACACATAAGTTTCAAAAGATTGACCTTTTAAAAAACTATTAACAAAATAGTATATTTCTGCCTCATTACATAATTCATTTATATTTAATATACTCGAAGATAAGTCATTATCAAATCTACAATACCTATTTATTTCTTGTTTTAAATCCATCGAAAATAAATCTGTATCAATTAATAATGATTTTTCCTCTAAAATAGAACTTAAATAATTATCATAATCAATAGGAATAATAGAGGTAGAGAATTCATTTCCATAGACATTTATATAATTAAATAATTCTTGTGATAACCCACCTCTAACAAAAACCTTTTTCGGTTTTCTACTTCTTAAATAATTAATAATTTTATCATTATTAGCATATAAACATTTCCATCTAGTTGAATCAATTGATGTATTCTTCCATTCACTATTGTCTTTATTATTTTTTTCTTTTGTATATATAGCCAATTCATCAATTGTAATTTTTAAACTACTATCATTACGAATACTATTTATAAAAGAATCATAAGTTATAAATTGCTCATCATTCAAGGCTACAATTGATTCTTGATTTTGCAAAAATATATTAATTAATTTATGTTTTAAATTAATATCGGATTCACTTATATGAATTACACTATTTTCTTTATTCATTACTATCCCCCTCAACTTTAAATATTATTCATTAATATTTTTCAACAAAAAATTAACAATTTCATTATCATAATTATATAGTTCGTGTTTCCCATCTTCAATAGTTGTCAATTTTAAATTATTCTTCTTACAAAAATCACTAATATCTTTATAAAGAACTGTCTTATCTGCTGTTCCATGAATTATTGAAATATTTTGAAACTCATAATTTTTAACAGCATTATCGCCATTTTTAAATTGAAGATAAGCATCTTTAGATATTTTAATGTTATTATACAAAGGCATAAATTCATTAGTATTAAAATAATCAAGTGATATTCCTGATTTATGTTCCATAATCTCACAAAAATTAATAGCCGGACACATTAACATTGTTTTTTCTATATTTTTATTATTCTGCATTAACTTATTTAAAATCACAAAACCACCAAAACTACAGCCAAACAAATATATAGGTACATTATACTTTGTTTTTACATATGTAATAATTTCTTCTAGATAGGTTATACACAAACTTAAATTAAAAAGTGAAAAATCTGTTTTATCTTCTCCATGACCAGGAAAGTCAAAAGAAATAATACCAATTTTATTTTTTAATAAATCATCATAAAATCTTGTTGCCCATGTTTTGTTGCTACCTAACCCATGACAATAAATTATTATTTTATTCATATTATCATGAGGTATGGCACTAAAAGTATTAATTTTATCATTAATTAAATAATTAAATTTAACTCTTAAATCATTTTTTGCCTTTTCAATAATCTTTTCGTTCATAAGTAATCCTCTTTTCCATCACTAATTATATCATAACTTTTTAATATATTTTTCAAATGTTTCTTTATTAGGATAATCTGTATTATCTAATTCATAATGCAACTTCTCATAGTCATAATCAACTATATTTTCTGTAAGAATAATTTCATTATTAACATTTTCTAAAACATAATACACTGCTTGTTTATCAATCGCTACACCTGTTCCATTAAGTGAATAAAAATCTATATTATCTTTTGTATGTTTTCTAAAGAAATGATAATGTCCATAAATTATACCATTGTATTCATCTACCTTTTTTCCTCCAAATAATGGATCATTATTTGCTGATATTAAAAGTGGTGTTTGATTAGTAGAAAACCTCATATCTTGTGGTGTATTAGTTTCAAAAAAAGAGCTAACATCTTCCCCATTATATTTCCATACACCAGAATAATCATATCGTACATCAATAGGAAAATGACACAATGCGATTTTTTGATTACCAAGTTCAATGTCTATTGAATGAGGCATTCTCTGTAATGCACAAATTTGTTTACTTGTCAATGCTTCTCTTGTCCATACAGCATTATAATAACGTGCAATATTGTGTTTTTTTAAATAATCAAAACTATCAGCACCAAATATTACATATTCTTCAGCATTTCCTAGAATATTTATAATATTATTTTCTAAAATTAACTCTAAACATTCACTAGGATGATTACCAAGTCCAATAACATCCCCTAAAGAATAAATTGTCTTTATATTATTATTTTTTATGTCCATAAGAACTGCTTTTAATGCTTCTAAATTTGCATGAACATCTGATATCAATGCTATCTTTTCTTGCATAGCACACACCTCTTTTCTGTTGATATTTTGTTTATATTATGTTAATATATACCATCAAGGAAGTGGTATATATGATAATTGTCGAAGGATTAGATGGTTGTGGAAAAACAACTTTAATAACTAATTTAGCCAAAGAAGGAAAACAATTAGTAATTCCAAACAATGACTTTGAAAATTTTTATAATAAATATGTAGATACTTTTGAGAGATCTTCAATTAATTCAATAATGGATCGTTCTTTTATAAGTGTAATGGTTTATGGAAAAGTATTAAGTAATAAAACAAGAATTTCTGAACAAGATTATCTAAAGTTACTTGAATTATACACTAAAAACAAACCTAGTATTATATATTTATATGCACCACAAGAATTACTATTGGAAAGACGAAAAGATGATAGAAGTGATAGATTAGTATTATTGCATTTATATAAATCACTATTAGAAGAATTTGATTATAGACTAGAGCAAGCAAGTAATTTTATGCCAGTTTACAAAATTAATACAGCTAATTACAACGAACAACAAACTTTTGAACAAACCAAGAAATTAATTAAACTTTAATTTCTTTTTTTAATTAGACTCTTTGCATAATTTGGAATAGTAATTGAGCTTATAATACTAGAATCATATGTCGTATTTTGATGCCTATCAATTTCAAATGAAGGCTTTAAGGCAATTTTTAATAATTGTTCAATTGATAATTCACTTTGCATTAATATTGCTTTATCATAATTATCAGAAAAATCTCTATTTATTTCAGAGCGAGGAAAAAAAGCAATTTTTAAATTATCTTTATCCTGAAACAGAGACTCTAAATAATTCTCTATATATTTCTTAATGTAATCACTATCAGTTGCAAGTACATCATATTGCGTTAATAGTGCATTTATATTCTTGATACAAGCATTCAAATCTCTCTGAATAAATGCTGTTCTATCAAATACATTTTCATTTAACATATAATTTCCATTGCTAACAAGCCTTGACATAAAAACAGGTGATAATACAGAATAATAATAAGCAGCACCAAAATTATCAGTAGTGAAAAAGTTAGGATTTTGTTGGTAACTCCAATTTTGTTGAAAAACACCATTCATATTATAATTCCTAAAAATATTATCTATTTTTAACATTTCGCTTGTATCGCAACAATTTAAATCACCAGAAAGTCCATATTTTAAAATTTGATTTTCAAATCGATTATTAAAACCATGAAAACAATATCCTTTATCTATAAAATTCTGCTTTAATGTTATTAAGCATTTATCTTTTTTACCATCATTTTTTGAAACTATATTTTTAAATAAAACATTGTCACATCTATACAATAAATCTTCAAAACTTAATGATACTTTGCATTTTTTTATAATTTCATCTAAATACTTATCTATAAATTTATAATCATGAATTTTATCTTGATTCATAATCAGAAAACAATATATTTTTTGTAAAAGTAAAGCTTGTAAAAATAATTGTGTATCTGCCAAAGCAGTAACATTAACACCTATTTTTCTTAAATCAAAACTAAAATTTCTACTCTGAATAATTTGTAAAATTTCTTGTATTTTCTCACTATTTAATAATTTTTCAAATTGTTTAACAAAGGCTACATCATTTTCTTGGTAATTATGATATATTTTCATATCATCTTGTATATCTATTTTTTTCAAATGTTTATGTTTACTAATTTCACTAACATATTTTTTTAACTCACTATCACTTATTTGATATTTATGACATATACTATCAAATTTTTCTTGGGAAAGTTCGATATCACATTCATCTGTAACCATTTTAGAAATTAAATCATATAAATTCATAGCAAATCTCCATATTCAGTAAGATATAACTCTAATGCTTTTCTTTGATAAGGTAATTCTAAGTAGTCTAATGCATTATTTATATCTATTAAAACTAATTCTGATCCTATTTCTAAAGGCTCAACTATATCTTCTTCTATATCTACTAAAAAAATATGTGCTAGTGATTCCATATGCTTTTTATTTCTAGTAAACCAAAAACAGTCTATAGAACAAAAATCTTTAATTGTTTTTACTTTACAACCACTTTCTTCTAAAAATTCTCTATATAAACATTCTTGAAATGTCTCACCAGTTTCTTTACCTCCACCTATTAATGACACTTCTTCATTTTTTTTAGTCAAATATATTTTTTTATCTTTAACATAAATGCCAAAACAAGTTTCACGGAAATCATATTTAATATTTTTATCTTTAATTCCTATTTGTACTTTTTTCATTAGTCCTCCCATACTTTCCAAGGTGCTTTATCAGCCTTAATTAATTTATTCAAATATTCTCTTTCACTTTGAAAATCCATACATTGCCAAAAGCCTAAATGCTTATATGCAGAAAGTTGTTTATTTTCCACTAATTTTTCCAAAATTTCTTTTTCAAAGGATGCAGAATCAGGAGTCAAATATTTTAATATTTCTTTATTAACAACCATAAATCCACCATTAATCCATTCATCCTCTTTTAAAAATTTTTCTCTAAAATATTTGACATTTGTATCCTCTAATTCAACAACACCAAATCGTTCTTCTCTTTTAACAACTGTAATAGTTGCAAGAGACTTTTGTTTCTTATGAAATTCATATAAATCTTTAATATCTATATCTGATACTGCATCAGCATAAGTCAGAAAGAATGAATCGTCATCATCATCTAAATATTTTTCAATTCGTTTTAATCTGCCACCTGTTAAAGTATTCAAGCCTGTATCTACTAAAGTAATATTCCAGTCCTCACTATTATTATTCAATATCTTTAGTTCTTGATTCTTAAAATTAATACTAATATCTTTCTTCTGATTCATTAAATCTAAAAAATATTTTTTAAAATCCTCTTGTTTATATCCTAAACATAATATAAAATCTTTAACGCCATAGTGATAATACATTTTCATAATATGCCAAACAATAGGCATATCCCCAACAGTTACAAGTGGTTTTGGAGTAGTATCGCTCTCTAATTTTATCCTGCTACCCTTACCGCCTGCAAAAATAACACATTTCATATAAAATCCCCCTTTACTTAAATTTTTAAAATTGTTGCATTATTTATAGATGTATTCCAATAATAATCATTTTCTTTCTTTGCAACTACAATTTTAATGCCTAGTTTTTCAGTCAAAAATGAAATTTCATTAAAATTCAATTCTAAATCCTTAATAACTACTGTTCTATCTATAAAATCAATTTTATCTATATCAATGTTTTTGCCAATCTTTTCTACTAAAAAAACAATATACTTTTTCTCTGGAAACTTAAAATTATCGTATTTTTCTTTACAACGATTTCGCTGAACTAATGGGCAATTATTACAATTAATACATATATCAGTATTATAGAAAAATTTTCTATCAGGCTGTCCTAATGCATAGCCTAATGCACAACTTGTAGTTTGAAAAATAGGATAATCTTTGTTATTTACTAAATCATTCCATAGGTAATCGTATGCTTCTTTATTCCATACATTATCAGATTGTAATGCCTCTTTACGGTTATTCTTTAAAGCATCCCATTCTATATTATCTATAATATCATCTGTAGTTTTTAAACCTATTGCAACAGAAGCAATACAATATTTTTTTACAAAATTGTATATTTTTTTTACATCTTCCTTTTTAGAATTTTGTGGAATAAAAGGTCTCCAATAATGAATTATCTTCTTTCCTTTTTCTGATAATCTAATAAAATTATTTTCAATTATCTTTTTATTTACTCCCAATTCGATATCTTTATCTAATCCTGAATAACTTAAGAAAAATAAAAAATTATGACCTCGTTTCTCATATTTATCAATAAAGTCAATAAAATCTTCTGGAATTTTACACTTTGTTATAAAAACTATAGGATTTTTTATTTCTCTTTTCATTAATATTTCTATCAATTGTTTTAAATATTCTACATTATCAACAGTAGAAAATGCATCAGTTTGAGAAAATAAACATAAAGGCATATCTTCAATATAAAATTTACTTGATAACAATAAATCAACTGCTTTTTCAGGACTTACTAACGTAATAGGCTGAATTCGATTCAATTCTCTTTCCTTTAAAAAACAATATTTACACTGTTTTGGACAACCTTGGATCGGATTTAATACTAGCCAAGTCGCATGAACATCTACGACTGGGTAAAACTTTGGAGTCTTTCTTTTCTCATAATTATCTAAAAACTTTGAAGCATCTAAAATCATTTTTTTAAATTCATCAGACAATTTTAAATCTAAATCATAAGCAATAGAAAAAACAATTTCAAATAGTCTAGCTATATTAAAATATAAAAAATCTTCTTCTTTTGCATACCCATATCTTATTTTATAATGTCTATAATCTTTAATTTCTAATACTTTTTCAGATACTTGACCATAAACTGTATTAAAACTTAATATTGCTTCTGCCACATTTTCAAATTTTATATAACTGTAATTATAATCATAATTTTGAAAATCTAAATCTAATTTCCAACACAAACTAATTAATTGTAAAACTACATCTGATAATTCATCACCCAAATCATTAATATTTCTTCCATTCTCACCGTAATTTTTATGTTTTGAAATTAAATAACTAAAATGACCTAATTGAACATTAAGTTCTGCTAATACAGTAATGGCATCCCATTCCTTATTTTCAGTAATTTTAAATCTTTCTTTTAATTTAATAGCATTATCATAATTATCTTTCAAAAATACTTTAATATCTTCCATTTTATCTCCATCCTTTTTCTCGTAATGTTAACTGTTTTTCATAAGATTCTTTTTCAGGACTATTTAGTGCATTTACTTTATGTCTAATTACACTTAAATAATAATTAATTAAATTATTCTTTATAGTGCCATCTTGTACACCTAAAATTATATCTTTATAAAATTTATCACAATGTGATAAAACATCATATGCTTTTTTTATTTGATTATCATAGTTATCATTTCTCATAATACTATTTTGACTTTTATAATAATGATATCCAATATAAGGAATACTAGAAACACTTTTTGCTTTACTTAAAATTAAAGACGTAAGTGCAAAATCTTCTTGTAACATTCCAACAGGAAATTTAAAATTATTTTTTTCCCAAAAGCTAAAATCATAAGCATATAGCCAAGACGGGCTATATATTTCAAAGTTTTTTGCAAACTTATTTAATGCTTCTATCCCATTAATATTATAAAACTCATCTGTAATATATTTTTCATAAACTTTGTTGTCATTATCAACCATAATACCTTGGTATCGAATCATATCATTTTCATTATCAATAATAGATAACTTTTCAAGTAAACTTTTTTCGATCCAATCATCAACATCAACAAAAATTATTGCATCGCCATTAACTTTTGATAATCCATAATTTCTTACCTTACTTATATCTTCAAATGAAACTTCATAATATTTAATGTTTGGAAAATTAAAGTCAGAATGAATAATATCTGCAGTATGATCTGTGCTACTATCATTTATAAATATAATTTCATAATCTGAATATGTCTGTTGTCTAATTGAATTTAAACATCTAGAAATATATTCTTGACCATTATGTGATGGAACAATAATACTAAATTTTTTCATTTTTCCTCCTAATAAAGATAAAAAGACAAACGGATGAATGCTTGTCTTTAGTTAAATTTATTATATTGCAGAATTAACCATCCGGTTTATCTGCCGATTATACTATCATACAATTAACTAAATGTCAAAGGTCATAGCAAAACTGTGGGTGTAAATTTTTTCTATTTCATTCCAGCGATTACTTTCATACATATATCTTAATGTAATCACATAATTAGTACCTTTAACACTCCATCTCATACCTGATTATTTTAATCTAAGTAGTACTACAGTTTTATTAGAACTTTCTGCTGCACCACTACTTACAAACCAACCATTGTGTTCATAAGTAGAATAATCTATTTCATTTTTGTTATTCTCTAAATAAACTGGCAAATTACAAACAGTCTTAGGCATTGTTATGTTACTATATTTATTCAATTATTTAACTATTAAGTTATATTCTCTAGAATAACAATATCCAATTATTTGTTCTTTAACTTTCTCTACCTTTTTAATAACTAATGACCATACGGTGCATGGTCATTAGTCTAGGGTTTAATTCCCCGTTGCTTGCAACGTAAGGCCGAGCGTAGTATTATAAATACGGAGTGAGGGCGATGTTATGGAAGAGAGTCAATATCTATATTTGTCGCACAACGTAAGTAATCTTGTTTACCACATTGTATGTCCAGCAAAATACCGTCGTGTAGTATTTGATGAAACAGTGGATGAACATCTTCGACAAATTTGTCTTGAGATAGAGAAACGTTATGACTATATTGTTTTTCTAGAGATAGGTACGGATAAAGATCATATACATTTTCTAGTTCAAAGCACACCAAACTATGCACCTAGTAAAATAGTTCAAATAATAAAGAGCATAACAGCAAGACAAATTTTTGTCGAATGTCCTCAAGTAAAGAAACAACTATGGGGAGGACAGTTTTGTTCAGACGGTTATTTTGTGGCTACAGTAGGCAAAAATCAAAATGAATCGGTAATAAAAGAATATGTAAAAAATCAAGGTAAACAAGATGCGGAATACAAGCAGTTATATTTGAAATTTCAACAGCAAAAATAACATCGCTTTGGGAAGATACCCCGTAGCTTGCTGCGGGGAGTATTCATTATCATCATTACAAATAAATTTACCACAATCGTATATGTTTCTATTATATGATATTTATCTAATATTCGAATAGCTTCAGGAAAGAGTTCGTCTATCATATTAATAATCCAAGTGGCACCATCAGAAATAAAAACTATTTCTTCACATTCCCAATATTTTAGTTCTAATGCTTTGGCAAATACTAATATTTTAAAAGTTTCAACATTACCTATGTAAGAAACTTATTCTTTGTGATTAATAATATTAGACTTGTCTTTTCTTTTATACATATCAGCTCAGTATCAATAAAGAAAATATCTAGTTTATTTTCTTTCCAAGTGGCATCATTTTTATCTTCTATTCTATTATTTACACTTGCACCATCTGCTCGAATATATAAAGTACCTTTCTTTTTAGTTATAGTCATATATATTAGTATGATTATTCCAAATTTCTAAAGCCTTATTATAGTTATATATCATAAAATAATTTGCCTACATATCTAGTTATATTAATTACAGTAGCATAAGATATTTTAATACCATATACCCTATATATAATCTCACTAGCTTTTTTAATGATACTTTAAATGGTAGTTTATCTATTTCTAGATATTCATCTAAAGGGGTAATTAATTTACTTTTCAGATTATATTTATTATCTTGTATTAAATTGTCACGGAAAGAAATTTACACCCATAGTTACTTGGTTTAGAAAATTTCTATAAGCAGCAATGCGTAAGTTAGTAACTTTTGTATAATATGAAAAAAAATCAAAGTTTTTAGGCTTTGAATCTTTCGTATTATAGCATTTCTTCCCAAGTCTTACCATCTAGTATTTTAGCGATTTCTTCGGTTGATGGTAATTTATCTGTTTTTAAAATATCAGTTAAGTTAAACAATTTTGTTCGAAATAATGGGTATTTGCTCGCTTTGATAAAATTCGTTTTGACAAATTTATCGACAATAAAGTAATTGTGTTCAATATTTCTTAAATCATAGCCGTAGTTACTAGATCTTTTGATTGCTTCTTCTATATTTTTAATCTCATTAGGTAGTGGATCTTCTCCTTCAACAGTAGAATAAACTAATTTATCATCTTTATAAACGGCTTTAATAATCTTTTTTATTTTACCGATAGCATTAATTCTTTTATCTTTATAAAGACCAATATAGCCATGATCAGTAAAGCCTCGTGATGATTGATCATAATACATATTTAAGTCTATATTATCTTCAAAGGTAGTACCTGAGGTGATAGCGCGAAGCCATTTATCTTTATCTGGTAATAAATCTTCATATAAACAGTAGTCTTTAAAGTCCTCTAAGATAGCAAAAATATCAGTATCTCGTTCATCAATAATATCTTCCATGGCTTTGATTAGATCGTTGAAAGTAATATTAATATGTTTTATAGCCATTTTATTTTTTTGGTTGTATTCATCTAGTTTTACTTGAAAACGGTCATAAAAATCTTTTTTCATCGGTTTAGGATCTAGTGTTAATAATACTTTTATTTCTTCATTATTAAACTTAGTTAGATGGTTTAATAGTTGATCTAGATCAAATTCATTATATAATTTTGTTTCAACAACTACTTTAAAACTCTGCTGACTAATAACAGCATCAGGTACACTTTTGTTATTTGATGATTGTAATTCAAAACTAAGTTCTGGGGTAGAATTTTCCTTTAAAATTAAATTATTAAGCATTAGAAAGAACTTATCAGGATTATAATTATATAACCGTGATAACATTAACATCGTATTAGCGGTATCAACATTTTCTTTTGAATGATATCTTTGAAAATAGTGTATTTTCATTTTCTTACTCCTCTTCACTTTTTATACAATTAATTATAACATTGCTCTTTTTTATAGTAAAGATAAAGACGGTTTACTATTAGTTAAAATTGCTATTTTAAAGAAAAAATGGTATAATCTTACGAAGAAACAAGGGGGATACTAGCAATGTGGGTTACAGGTATTAATACGGTTAATTTATATAGAATACAAGCAAATAATAGTAAGATTAGTAGAAAGAGAATTATTTATAAAGAGAAAACTGCTGAGGTTAATATTTTATTTAGGGATACTAATATATACTTATCTATTAATAATGCTCATCATTATTACTTTATGATGAAACAGGTTTCTAAGTTGATGAGAGCAATTGCTAAAGAAAATAATGATGATTATTGCCGAGAGTTTAAAAATAATATTTTAGAATTACCGCAAAGAGAACATTATATAGATGCTTTAGAAGATGCGAAAATACAATCTGTTAAGTTAGAAATACCACAGTTTGTTTATAATTATATTTCTAAATTTGCAAGTTATAATATGGTATTTGGTAATACTTTAAAAATGCCAGAGTTTTGTGATACTAGTAAATTAGGTGGTGCTATTTCTAGTGTTAGAGAATGGAACCAATTAATAGAATTACTAACTTTAAAAGTAAGTGTTAAAGAGTTAGTGAGAAAAGAAATTGTTGAGGTTTTAAAGACTATACCAAATTATCATAACTATATATTTGGATATGATAGTTTTTCATTTGACTATGACGAGAAGCGAAATGAACAACTTTATAGAGAAAATACACAAGTTAAAATTAAAGAGTTATTACATTCTATATATCAAAATCCTGATTGTAAAGGGATAAGGGATAATGAGAAAGCGGATATTAATAATTTTATGCAAAGTTATAAAAAACTAGTTAAGCGCCCATAATAATTAACATCTAATGCATAATTTACAACTAGAGGTGTTATAATGTTAGATTCATTTAAAGAGCTATCACCAGTAATGCAGGCTTTTATTGCCACTCTTTTTACTTGGGGTATTACAGCTTTAGGAGCAAGTATTGTTTTTTTCTTTAAAAAAGTTAATAAAACGGTTATGGATGCTCTTTTAGGGTTTGCCGCAGGAGTTATGGTAGCTGCTAGTTTCTTTAGTTTAATTTCTCCAGCTTTAGAGATGGCCGAAGAGTTAGAAATGACAACGTGGCTCGTAATATCTTTAGGATTTCTTAGTGGTGGTATCTTGTTATTTATTAGTGATAAGGTTTATGATTATTTAGAAAAAGTACGAAAGAAGGAAACAGATTCTAAGGCGAAGAGATGCTTTATGTTAATATCTTCTATTACTATTCATAATATTCCTGAAGGAATGGCAGTGGGAGTTGCATTTGGATCTTTAGCTTATGCTCTTTCTGGTTCAACCTTGGCAGCGGCTTTAGCGTTAGCATTAGGAATTGGGTTACAAAACTTTCCAGAAGGAAGTGCGGTATCATTACCATTACGGCGGGAAGGATATTCAAGGAAAAAGGCTTTCTTCTTTGGACAACTATCGGGAGTTGTGGAACCTATTGCAGCGGTAATTGGAGCTTTGTTAGTATTAAAAATTCAAGTTATTTTGCCTTTCTTACTAGCTTTTGCCGCAGGAGCGATGATTTATGTGGTGGTGGAAGAATTAATTCCTGAGAGTCAGACGAATAAGAAAAAAGATTTAATGGCAATATTTACAATTATTGGTTTTATGGTAATGATGATATTAGATGTCGCTTTAGGTTAAAAAAGGCAGAAGATTTGGTTCTTCTGTCTTTTAACTTAAATAGAGTTTTTGACCTTTCTTTAGTTCAATCGCATAAGTATCATCTTTTTGACAAGTAAAGATTAACTTTGGTGGTGGTTCATTTTCTTCTGGTTTTGTTGTCGTTTCTTCCCTATTACTATCACTTTCTGTAGTTACAGAAGGAGTTTCTTCCTCATTATCATCTATAATAGGTTCTTCAATATTTTCTGTTGAAGAAGAAGGTGTTTCTTCAACAATCTTTTTAAAAGTATAACCATTACTATTAAGGATTGTGATACTATCATCAATCCATAAACATTCGGTAGGATTTTTTCCATTGTTAATGGACCAATAACCACTATTGTTTTGATGCCAGCCACTACCAGTGAATTTACCTTTACCGCATTCCATATGAACATGATTACCACTAGCATTACCTTTAGTTCCTTCTTCGTAGAATCTTTCACCTTTAGCGATTACTTTACCAACAAAGAGATTTGATACATCATTATCATGAGCGAATAACATTGTCATATAATCAACAGTACCATCAGGATAGATAACTGGTTCTAAGCTTTCAAGCCAAACCTCGTTAGCATCGCTTGGATAGATTTTTTTTATTATTCCGGTAAAAGGAGCGATGATATAATCAATACCACTATCACTACCAGCATCATCAATAGCATAGCTGTCACGATGAGTACCAGTCATATAACCTTGAGTTATTCGCATATAAGGACTAGGATAAAGAGGTTTTTCCATTACTTATCACTCTCCGTTTTAATTATATTCGCTTTAGGGACAGTAATATAATCATTATTTACTAAAGAGGAATAGTCTTTTAGTTTCCCTTCTAGCGACTTATAAAGGGTATCAGCACCAATAAAGCTAAAGAAGGAAACCCATAAACTATTAGGAAAAGTGACACTGGTAAAAGTGATGCAGAAAAGTGTTCCAACAACAAAGTTAACGATAAAGTTATAGATAACTAAACAGCTAGAACAGGGAAAAAATTTCTTAGTTTTTTGAATAAAGGCACAAGTAACAACACTTAGAGCGATGGCTACAACAAGCATTTGTTGTAATAGAGTTAAGTTTAACATTTTATCTTCACCTCTATTACTAGTTTATGCTTAAGTTACTAATAGAGATTAAGTTTATGCCTAAGATAAAAGTTTTATTTTGATACCTAAGACACCAAATTCTTGTTCTTGCTCTTTACTATATATACTGTACATTCCTTGAACTTTTTCTTCTAAGTCCTTACCTTGGTAACCAAGATTGGATAATAGTTCTTTAAAAGTTTTCGCTTTATATAAGGCAACTACCTCGACAGTTATTTTTTCTTTTAAATCAGGTAACTTAGAAAATTCAATAGTATCCCCTACTCTAATCTTTCTTCTTTTTTCATCATATAATCTAAACTCTACTTCTTTACTACCATTTAAAATTCTCATAAATGGATCTTCTAATAATTTCATTTTATGTTTCATTTTCTTCACCTCAACTTTAGTATAGCGAAATTATCAAAGAAAGGAAAGCAATTTTAAAACAATTAAGTGAAGGGGATAAATACTATAGAAGAAACTTTTCTTGCTTTTACCGAGGTTACCATTATAGAGAATAATAAAAATAAGAGAGATAATAGAAGCGAGCTCTAAAGGAGAATTAGTAAAGATTAGGGATATTATAAGACTTAGAGCAATTAGATAGATATTATGTCTAAAAAGATAGATTGAACTTATTAAAAAGATGCCTCTAAAGCCATAGCTGTTACCTAGGAATTCATTAGTAAGACCTAATATAATAATAGTTAGAATTATAAAAAATGAAGAGATGATAAAATTATCAGATTTGGTTGGTATCTTCTTTGATAGTAAAGATTTACTTTTATCAATAATGGTAATCGTTAATAAACCTAAGGTTAAAGTAAAGAAGATGTTTTGATGAGTTAAATCAAAGTAACTATTATAAAAAGCATAGTCATAAATAGGTTCACTAATAAAAGCTAGGAGAATTAATCTTGATAAATACTTTGATAGACTTTTGGTATGGAAAAAGCCTTCAACAATTAAAAAAGCATAAATTGGGAAAGAAATTCGACCAATTATACGTAAGATAAAATATATAAAGCTAGTACTTGGAAAAAAGATAATAGCTAAGTGATCTAAAATCATAGCAATAGTAGCGATAAGTTTTAAAGTGTAATTAGTAAAAATCTTTTTCATAGTTAAAACCTCATCTATATTATACCAAAAGAAAAGAAACTCTGTAGAGTTCTTTTTAGAGTTTCTTAATAAGTTAAAGCAGAACCTAAGATAATAGCTAGTAGAATATATAAGACAATAATTATAATATAACTATTTCTAGGTCTTGTATTACAACAAGATGTTGTAACTGTTTGATTATTAGTTGGACAAGACATATTTACACCTCCTTATTATATCTTAGATATAGGCACCTATAATTATAACTAATAGGATGAATAGTACTAATACAATAGCACTTGATGAATTGCAATTACCCATAACTTAATCCTCCTTTTTTTTCTAGTGTTCACCTTATTTTATGGCTTAAAGCTTAAAAGTGTGTCTAATTTTCCTGATTTTATTTGCAAGGGACAAGAATTATGGTATTATAATTATTGAACTTAAAGAAATAGGAGGATGTTATGAAAAAGAAAAAGATTTTAGGTGTTATCAGTCTTACTCTTGTTTTATGTTTTTTAGTAACAGGATGTGGAGAAAATAATGCAAAATTAGAAAATAATCATGATGTAGTTACGAGTGATTCAGGAAATATTACTGCTGATACCTTATATGAAGAATTAAGAGATAAATATGGAATTAGTGTTTTAGTTGATTTGATTGATCACATGATTCTAGATGAAAAATATGAAACAGATGAGACAGAGACAGAAACTATTAATGCACAAATCGAACAGATGAAAGCTAAATATGATGATGAAACATTTAAAACTTTAATCTATCAATATTATGGATTTGAATCTGAAGATGAACTAAGAGATATGTTATCATTAGAGTATAAAAGAAATTTAGCAATTGAAGATTATGTTGAAAGTACTGTTACCGATGAGGAGATTAATGAATATTATGATGATGAGGTTATTGGTGATATGCAAGTTAGACATATTCTAATTAGTCCAGAGACTACTGATGATATGTCAACTGAGGAAAAAGAAGAAGCGGAAGAAAAAGCCAAAAAAGAAGCGGAAGATTTAATTAAAAGATTAGATGAAGGCGAAGACTTTGCTGAACTTGCTAAAGAATATAGTGATGATACAGGTAGTGCTAGTGATGGTGGTTTAATTGATTACTTTAATAAAGATGATAATATGGATGAAGCATTCTTAAATGCGGCAATTAAACTTAAAAAAGGTGCTTATACAGAAGAACCAGTTCAATCTACTTATGGATATCATATTATACTAAAAACAGATCAAAAAGATAAACCAGAATTAGATGAGGTTAAAGATGATATTATTTCAACATTAGCAGAAGAAAAATTAGATAATGATGCAACTTTAAGATATAATGCGTTAATTAAAATTAGAGAAAATGCCGGTATAGAATTTAAAGATGATAGTTTGAAAAAAGACTATGATAAATTAATGGATCAACTTATTGAAAATGCAAGTGGAAATCTTTAAGGACTAGAAATAGTTCTTTTTTCTTGTCGAAAATAGTATAATAGAGATACATAGGTGTAAAGGAGTTATTGAATATGGAAAAGAAAAAAGAAAAATTAATTACTATGTATCAGGAGGTAGAGAATGATTTAAAGCAAATGCATGATAAAGGAATATTTACAACTGCACAATTTATAAGTTGGTATAAATATAAGTGTGCTGATGATGATTCAATGCAAGAAAATAAGACTTTAGAGCTTATTTATGACTGGTATACGTTTTATCAAGCAGTTAAGTCTAAAAACGAAAAACATATAGATTCTGCTCACACTCTTACTGCTTATTTAAAAATAAATGGAAAAGGAAATTTTGATAATTTCTTTGAGATGTATCAAATAGAAGAATTAGGATTAAATAAGAAAGACGATTTTAAACATTTTAATAGTGCTTATGGTGTAATTGAAGATTTTACTAGTAATAGTGAAGAAAAGAGGCCTCATTCTCTAAGATATATAGCAACAGCTTTAAACGCGTTGGAATTAACGGGAGAAGATTTATTATCTGTAGCAGCAACGAGAAAAGAAATTGAAGAACGACATAGTAATAGTAAAACTTATTGTAAAGTAAGAAAAGCATCTAGTCATTAAGATGCTTTTCTTTGGTAATAATATAGTTATAAGAATCACGACACATATCTTCAATAGTAAGTTCGGTTTTAAAACCTAACTCTTGATAAGCTTTGGTAGGATCTGCATAACAAGAAGCGATATCCCCTGCTCGCCTTGGAGCTATTTTGTAAGGAACTTTGATGTTATTAACTTTTTCAAAGGTTGTGACTAGATCTAGAACACTGTAACCTGTTCCTGTTCCTAGATTATAGTATTTTATACCTTTACTAGTAGTAGCTTTTTCTAGTGCTTTTAAGTGGCCTTTAGCTAGATCAACAACATGGATATAATCTCGGACTCCAGTACCATCTTTAGTATCATAATCATTGCCAAAGATATTTAGAGATGGTAATTCTTTGGTGGCAACTCTAACGATGTAGGGCATTAAATTATTAGGAATACCATTAGGATCTTCTCCTAGTAGACCACTTTTATGGGCCCCGATAGGATTAAAGTATCTTAATATGATAACACTAAAATCAGGATCTGCTTTAGCAACATCAGAAAGCATTTGTTCATTCATTAATTTGGTTGTTCCATAAGGGTTTGTGGTTGAAAGTGGAAAATCCTCTTTAATTGGTAAACTTTTAGGGCTACCATAAACAGTAGCACTTGATGAGAAGACAAAATTATGACAATTAAACTCCTTCATAACCTCTAATAATGTGATGGTGGTATCTAAATTATTACGATAATACATAAGAGGTTTTGCTACTGACTCCCCTACAGCTTTATAAGCAGCGAAATGAATAACAGCATCAATCTTATTTTCCTTAAATATTTTTTCTAATAAATATTTGTCTTTAACGTCGCCTTCATAAAATTTAAAATCTTTACCTGTAATTGTTTTTATATTGTCTAATACTTTAGGATTTGAATTAGAAAAGTTATCTACTATAACGACATCATGACTTGCTTCTAATAATTCTACACAAGTATGGCTTCCTATATAACCTGCTCCCCCAGTTATTAAAATATTCATATTTATCCTCCTTTTACATATAATATCATAAGCCTAAAAAAAATTCAAAATGTTCTTGACGGGCATTTAAAAAAGTGATAATATAATAACGTATTTATGAATTCAAAGCCTATGCGCTCGTAGCTCAGCTGGATAGAGCGTTCGGCTACGAACCGAAAGGTCAGGGGTTCGAATCCCTTCGAGCGCACCATTTTATTTATCGGGAAGTGGCTCAACTTGGTAGAGCATTTGGTTTGGGACCAAAGGGTTGCAGGTTCAAATCCTGTCTTCCCGACCATTTAGTTTATAATTCCTTGTATAGCAAGGGTTTTATTATGAAAAACACGCGACAATCTATCGTGTGTTTTTTAGTATTTTTCGATTTGATAACTACTATTTAGTACAGCATAAGCTTGGGGAAAATAGTTCATAATGGTCCAGAAACTAATACCACCTAATTGATATTTAGAAACAAGATTAAGTTTGGCTTTTATACTTCTTGCATCTTCAAACCAAACGATGTGAAGAGCATTATTTTCATCTTTGTAATAAAAATATGGGGCTTGGGCGACAGGATCAAACTTGATTTCTACTCCCTTTTCTTGGGCTAAAGCAATGGCGGCGGTGTTGGAAATAGATTTAGCAGGTCGGCCTTGTTGATAAGGTAAGGTCCAATCATAGCCATAATTAGGTATACCCATGAGAATCTTTTTACTAGGTATTACTGTGGTGGCATATTGTAAAACTCTTTCTACTTGATTTATGGGAGCAACTGCCATAGGCGGACCATAAGTATATCCCCATTCATAAGTCATGATAATAACATGATCGGCAAGTTTACCATGGGTTGCATAGTCATGAGCTTCATATAAAGTTCCAGTTTGATTTTCTCTTACCTTAGGAGCTAAAGCAGTTGTGATGATAAAGTCTTCTTGACGAAGTCTTGTGGTAACTTTTTCGAGAAAAGAATTATATAACTCTTTATCCATTGGATAGACATATTCAAAATCAATATCTACTCCCGCATAGCCATTGTTTCGTAAAGTTGTAATTAAATTAGAAATTAATAAATCTTGAACTGTTTCATTGGCTAATATTTCATGAGCAAGATCACTATCAAAGCGACCAGTTGCTCCAATATTAGTCAGGACAAGCATAGGTAGTGTATTACTGTCTTTAGCAGCTCTTATTACTCTTTGATCATTTATTGGAATTAAGTTGCCATTACTTGTTACTTGATAGCTAAAAATACTAATGAATGTTAAACTTGGTAATGTTAAAGCTAGAGTTACATCACTAATAGTTGGATAAGCATAACCATTAACTTGAATGGTAGGTTTTACCTCAGTAGGAATAACTAAAGCTTGCCCTATCATTAATCTATTTACACTTGATAGTCCATTTGTATCAGTTATATCTTTTACTGATACTTTAAACTTTCTAGCTATACCATAAAGTGTATCACCCTTTTGAATAGTATAAATCGTCAACATATCAACTCCTTACACTTTAAGTATATTCTAGAAAGAGAAATTAATTATTATAACTTAGCTTTAGTGGCATTACTTTTCAATCTTTGATTAGATTTTATATGGTTACCAATAATATCAGAGACATCTAAAATAGTAATAAATGCACTCTCATCCATCTCTTCTGCTATTTTTTTTAGTTCAAACACTTCAATTCTTGTTAAAACACAATACATTATCTCTTTTTCACCTGATAAAAGGCCATTACCATTGATACTAGTTACAGTTCTACCTAATCTTTTATAGATTTCAGAAGCCATATCAGTCCCCTTTTCAGTAACAATTAAAGCGGCTTTCGCTTGTTCTAGTCCTTCAGCGACAATGTCAATAACTCTATAAGTAATAAAGTATGTAAGGACTGAGTAAAGGGCACGATCAATACCAAAGATAAGAGCAGCAACACCGTAGATTATAAAGTTAAAGACCATGACAATTTGACCAACGGAAAGAGATGTTTTCTTACTTATAACTAAAGCGACAGATTCTGTACCATCAATACAAGCACCTAATCTGATAATAAGACCAACACTAATTCCTAAAAGAACTCCGCCAAAAATAGTAGCAAGTAAGATTTCATCTGTTACCTCATGGAAATTTTCAAAGTAGTTTAAAGCTAGAGAAAAAATAACCATGCTAAAAATCGTTCTAATTAGAAAACTTTTTCCAAGATTTCTGTAGCCAATATAGACAAAGGGAATGTTTATTAAAATAATTAAAAGACTTAAAGGAACTGCTGTTATTTTAGAAATAATGATAGATATACCAGTAACTCCCCCATCTAAAATAGTATTAGGAATTAAAAATGTATCAAGAGAATAAGCAGCTAAAGTGGCAGCCATCGCAATTAATAAATAAGATAAGATTATTTTAAGATAGTGATTTTTTATTTTTATCATATTTTGTACCTCCTCTTTAATTATACACAAAAACAGAAATATATGGAGGGTTATTAGTTATTTTCTTTATCTTTTAAATACGTTATAATGATATTAGAAAATGGAGGAAAAAGATGAATAATTTAGAAATTAAAAGATATGAAGATAAATATAGTGATGAGGTTACTAGCATTTTGCAAGAAAAATTTACAATTGAAGGAGAAATTCAGTTAGAAGATAGTGAAAATAGTTTTAGTATAATTGCTCTTATCGATAATAAAGTGGTTGGGCATGTTAGAGTTGATAAACTTAAAAACATAGGGAAAAATTGTTATTATTATTTGATTAACTATGTTTGTGTTGCTAATAATTATCAGAATAGAAATATTGCGACAGAGATGTTAACTTACCTTTTTGATTATGCAAAAAAAGATGACGTCAGTTATTTAGAGTTGACCTCAAAGGCAACAAGAGAAGCTGCAAATCATCTTTACTTGAAAAATGGTTTTACAATAAAAGAAACAAATGTATTTGTAAAAAAGATTTAATATGGGAGAATTTTCTATGAGTGAAAAAAGAAAACGAGATGCAATTTTAAAGTATTTAGGGGAAGAAAAAGTAATAGAAATTGATGAATTTGTTAGGGATGTTAGTGAAAGAAATTTTAGGGAATTTTCTTCTGCCGAGGAAACAGAAAATTTTTTTAGAAATTATTTAACAGAATTCTATAATAATATTTCAGCTACTGACATTGACACAATTATATCATATACAGGAATTGCTTTTAGGCGTTTTAATTCGCTTTTAAGAGGTTTTTGGAGCTATGAAGAAAATGGAGCTTTAACTGAGGAAAAGAAAAAGTTATATTTGGAGTCGATTGATAAATTAAGTAAATTTATTGCAAAAGCAAATAATCTTCCTGATGATATTAAGACATTTAGAGGAACATCTTTAGAAAGTTTTAGAGATTATGGAGTTAGATCATTAGATGACTTAAAAAGTTTAGAAAACAGTTATTATTTTGAAAGTGGTTTTACAAGTACATCTTTGATAAGGGAGAAAAGCTTTTTTAATAGAGAGTTAGAATATCATAACTTTTGTAATATAGAAATAGAATATTTAATACCGGAAGAAGCGAATGATGGGATACCTTTAATTACAGATGATTTGAGTTTTTCAAAAAGTCAAAGTGAATTTTTATTAAATAGAGATAGTCTTACAAAGATTATTGAGGTAGATATTAATAGTGATAAAAATTGTGCTTATATGAAAGCAATATTAGTACCCCAAAAAATGTGGAATATTACCTTAAAGAAAGAAAATGGATTAAATTCATCTAAAACTAGGTAAAATTTTGTGGATTTGTTATGTTTAAAAGAAAATTTTTTAGAATTTTATAACGAGGATATCGTTTATGACTTTAATACTCTCTTTATCAGGATAAGACTCCATAGTGTTATATTCTTTGCTATTTAATATTTCTTGATAGGTTTTGTTATCAACAAAGTTTAGAGGAGTACCAAAGAAGAGTTCCATAAAACGTGACCAACCATTTTTCATATTACTATATTCATTCCAGAAAAGAGAATAATTGCTAATGAACCCATAGTTTAGCTTGGAAATATTAATTAATTCAGTCTTAAAACTAGCATTGTAATACGAATTGTTACTTAAATTACCAGCAATCATGATTTGTTTATCAAAACCATATTCTTTTATTTTTTCATTAATATCAGCAGCAATCTGATATGTTTTTTGGTAAGTTAGAGAAAGAGTTTGATAAGTAGCGTTATCTTCAATGACATATCCTCTTATTAATAAAGCAAAGACAATGATTGTAGCTATTTTTAAGACTTTATTGTTTTGTACTAAGTAACATATTAAGAAAAATATTAAGAGATAACTAGTACTCATTAATAATTGTATATTAGTACTAGGCATGATAAGAGTAATAACATTAATTGCTATTGGTAATATTAAGATACATATTGATAATAAGATAATGTCTTTAGGCTTTAAATTTCTTCTTACTATTTCTAATATAAGACTTATGAAAAGGATAATAAATATGAAGATATTAAGAAATATTAAAAGTAAATTGGAATTAGTTGTAATTGTATCAGTAAAATAAAAGTCGTAAAAAACTTGATAAGAGTTAATTAGTCCATCTTTAAGACTTAAAAGATTATTTAAACCAAAAGTATTAGCATTTTGGTAGGTACTTAAATCAATGTTAAATATAAATAAAGATAATTTCATTAAAATATAGTAGACTCCTACCCCACCTATTATGATGATTAAGGAGGTAAAGCCTTCTTTTAAAGTGAATTCTTTGGTTAAGAGTTTTATGATAAAATAAATAAGAAGAAATGTTATGGGTAAAGAAAGATAAGCTTGATAACAGCTAAGAGAAAATGCTATTAATAAAATGGGAATTATGAATTTAAAAAGGAAATGTTTGGTCTTGGCAAATAAATATATTGCTATAGTGCTACAGAAAAAAGCTAGAAAATAAGCTAAAGAACAATAATGAAATAATAAAGTAGCAGAAACTATGGGAGAAGAAATAGCTATTAGAGTACCTATTATTTGTAAAGATTTACTTTTTATTTTAAATAGATCTAATATTAGAATAAGACTTGCAGTTAAAATAATTATACTGATAATGGTTTCTAGTTCTTTCATTACTAAAAAGTTTTTTATAATACCAATTATATAAAGGCCAAATCTTCCTAGAGATATTTCCCAAGCGTATCCTTGATAATAGCCAGTATTAAGTAAAATATCAGCACTAAAGATATTTTTTGTTATTAGAGGCAAATGAATTATTAAACATGCTATGATAGAAATACATATTATTAGTTTATATTTATCTATTAGTCTTCTTATTATTTTCATTATCATCACCTACTTAATTCTATCATATTTTTATGGCTTTAAATAAAACTAATAATTAGAAATTTAATTCTTAGAACAAGACTTATACTAACATAATTTCTTTATTGGACATTAAAAAAGTCCATAGCATCAAATACTATGAACTTTTCTTTATATAGAAATCGTCAAATGTGCGACTTTCAACCTCAATGGAGCGAGTGTCGTAGATATTTACAACTCTTTTCCAATAACGAAAGAGTACATATAATCTTCCGTTGCTATTAGTAATATACCATAATTTTTATAGTTATGATATGTATAATTTGAATTTTTACAATATGTTGGTTACAGTTCAGATAGAACATAACAAAAATTAGGTAGAATTTTCAAATTCTATCTATTTTTATGCATTAACTGCTTTGTTATTAAAAATTTCTTTTAAAGAAGAATTTAAAGATTTTTTGTTTTTAGAACATGTTGATGTAAAACTTCTTATAATTACAAAATTAGTTGCTCCTTCAACACTTCTAAACTTACCAATCTTTTGTCTGATCTTTACAAATCTTAAATCCGTCTCTGCTCTATTATTAGAAAAAGGAACATAAAATTTCTTCAAGAATAATAAATGATTATCTGCATATTTTTTTAGTCGATTTAATAATCGTCTTTCATCTTTTTTGTATGCATTAGTTTTTTAAATCTGTCTTATACTCAAGATTTCCTTCTTCTAATATTTTTAAATAGCGCTCTTTGAATTTCTCATATTCTTTATCAGAAATTTTATTTACCTTGACCTTAATTAATTCCTCTTTTCTTATTTTCATTTCTATTAATAAATCAGAAAGTTTTTTAGCCCATTGATGTTCAGTGAAATCAGTAACCTCTTTTAAATATCTTAGAGCATGGGCGTTACATTCTGCATTTCCATTACCATAATTGTAATACATGATAAAATGGTCATGTACTAATATTCCATGGAATTTTTCTAAAAAGCCAAAGTCTTTTAGTGCCTTTTCTCCTCTTTTTTTATTGACGTATTGTAAAGTATAGTTATTATTTGAAATATTATGAATATAATATTGTTCACCATTAATTTTTATTGGTGTTTCGTCAACATGTAAAACTAAACTCTTTAATAATTCATTCTTTATTTTTTCATATTCTGAAGAAGATAATATGTCTGATAAACTATTTATCCAACTATATGTTGAACCCTTTGACGGGCTTAACTTATTATCAGTAAATTCACTAATTAGTGATTTTATTGAATCTAAGGAAGAAACTTTCATATACATTAGGGCACTTAATGATTTTATATTATCTCCATATACTACAGGGCTAGATATAATGTTTTGTGGCTCATTAGGATAGTAAACATGTTTTACTAATACTTTTTCAATTTTTATATCTATTTCATAAGTTATAATTGGTGTATTATTTTCTGTTAATTTATTTTTATTTTCCTCTATTGTTATTATTTTATCGATTTCTTTATTTTCTATCATTTTATCTATTTTTTCTTTAGTTAAAGTTTCTCCTTTGTGACCAACTTGACCACCTTGTTTTTTTGATGTTTTTTCGCGATTGTTAGTAATTACTTTTTTATATCCATTAGTAGAAGATGGTTTAGATGAATTAGTACTATCTTTATCATTATTATTTTTTAACCTTTCAATTTCAAGCATCAATTCTTGGTTTTTGTTATTTGTCTTTTCTAATTCATTCATTAATCTCTTATTGCTTTCATTTAACTCAGATATTGTCAATGACATATTGAAAATGGTACTGTTTGCTTTGTCTAATTTTTTATTTAATTCTTCAAATTGTCTATAAAAATCATTTACATATCCTTTTGTTGTCATTTCAATACCTACCTTTATTTTAATTATAATTAAAACTCTCTTTAATTAATAGTCTAGTATTTTCTTTTTTCTTCTAGTAAAATGATAATAAAAAAGATAGATTAGACTTTTATTTAGTCTTTTCTATCTGAACTGTAACATATGTTGTTATTAATACAGATAATTACATAAATAATAGAATAATAAACAATTATTTAAGTTATATTTTGCTTAACATGTATTGGAAGAATATTCTATCTATTTTATGTGTGTTTGTGAAAAAAAGTGACAGCATCACAACAAACCCACTTTGTGTAGTTATGTAAAAATAATTTGTAACTTTTATGCTGACTTTTTACTAATTATTAGTTTTTAATTTTAAAGTTTTTACAAATCTATTTGTTAATTCTGGTTTTGCAAACTGTTCTTCCAATGCTAAAACACTATTTTTATATCTATTATATGCTGCCTTATAATTTCCTTGCTCAATTTGTTTAACACAATAATCAACTATATTATCATAAATATAATCGTAAACTATACCAGATTTTTCTTCTTTATTAATTGCTTCAACAATTATTGGTGCTACTTCATAATAATGTTCTATATCTTCTTTTGAAACAAAATTATCTCTAAACCATCTTAATACTGTTAATTCGTAACAATTGTCATCAAATTTTTCTTGAAAATACTTCATACATGCTGAAGTTAAATAACATTTAACATCAGTATGTTCTGTACTTCCATTTGTTGTATCAATAATATGAGCTGATTTTGAATCACTATCAACAGCTATATGTATTGATTCGTGTGGTCCCTTAGGATCAGAAGTATAAACATCTATTTTTGTATCATATTTATTACTATTTGGTGTAGTTGCTTTAATTATTGGTTTATCGTCCGCCATTTTTATCACTCTCCTTCATTATGTTTGACAAAATTTTACCAATTAAGAATACAGAATAAGATATACCATCCATATGAAAATGTTCTTCATAGTCAGCCAAACACAATTCTAATTTTGAAACGATTGACTCTATTTCACTATATTTATTTATAATATTTTTATATTGTTTCTTATTATAACTATTTTCCCAACATTTTATAATTTTATAGACATAATTTAAGGAATCGATTATTTCATCTTTAGACATTTCTAGATACAATTTATCTTCTAAATTGCTAGCTTGTAATATATCTTTTTCTAAATTAGTTAATACATATTCCAAATTACTTTGAAATTCCGTATTTAAATTTTTTGTATCTTCCATAGTTCTCCTTTCTTGCCTTATATTATATCTTTTTTTCTAAATAAATCAAATATTTTTCTTTGTCCATTATGAAATTCAGTAAAAAACAATGACATGTTTTAAGAAAAAATTACTAGCAGAGGGGATATAATTGAGTAAAAACATTATATTTCTAAATCAAAGTCATCATGATCTTTGTTTGTGTCATATTCTTTGCTCCAGTTATAATCTTCTTTTATGTCGGTAATGGTTTTTTCACTAAATATTCCATGCTCGTATAA
>CALVIR010000004.1 GCA_944331915.1 uncultured Bacilli bacterium
ATGGTTATTTATAGGTATATTATACCACGAGTTCTTTCATCTTTTTTATTTTCCGATAAATTTAGACTCCGTCTTTAATGTTTAAAACTTGCATTTTCTAAGAAAAAATGTTATAATATGCTCATTCATAAAGGGGGAAATATATTTATGGAAAAAAATTATAACATTGCAACAAACTTACAAACATTATCACTTGATAAAGCTATAGAAAAAATTAATACTATGCTTAGTACAGAGATATCTCGTATTAATGTTCATGCTTATAACACATTTCTTGATATTGCTAAAGGAGCCGCTAAGTTATCAGGCACTAAAACTGTTACGATTGGTGAAGGTATAGAAATATCAAATTATGAAAATGTCCTTAATTTAACTAATGCTACCTTCTATAACCATCATATTTCTACAATTCATACACCATTTATTCTTACTGATAAATATAACTACGCTTTAGGTCGTAATGGTATTTACAAATATTTTAGTCAAGAAAATCCTACAGAAAATAACTCTGATGTCTATTCATATTATGAATTTAAAGAAGATGGTGACTATAATAGATATTTTGTCAATAAAACAAAGGGATTAATAAAGATGAGTGATAGTAAGGAAGAAACGTTTGAATATGCTTATATAAACACTCCTGCTGAAGCTTCAGAAGCGGCTTCTAAGATAGATCGTGATTCTAATATGAAACTTGCTACTGATGATTTAAGGATAAAGATTTATAATACAATTCCATATAAAGCTGAACTATATTCCTTTGAGGGTGCCAATACTTATACAGGCATGATAACTGATAAAGGCATTATCCGTAATAATAATGAAGATAACATGACTATACTTGCTAAACCAGGAATGCTTCCAAATACCGAATACAAATTATTAGCAGTTGCTGATGTTATGGGTGGCTTTAATGATGGTGAGATTGCCTCAAGTAAGACTATATCTAGTTTAGAAGAATGGTTTGCCTCTAAATCTGCTATAGATATTTCTATTACATCAAAGATAGCTAGAGATTTAGAGGAAGAAATAAGAAAAATAAATAAAGAAGTTATGGATTCATCTAAAAATCAACTAGGAACAACCCTAACCTGTGCAATTGTTGGACCACAAAAGACCATTATCGCTAATGTTGGTGATTCAAGATGTTATGCCTTAAAAGACTTAGAATTAAAACAATTAACCGAAGATGATTCTAAAGCCTATGAGCTATATAAAATGGATAGACTTACTAAAGAAGATATTAGATATTACAAAAACAACCATATTATTTCTCAAGCTATAGGTGTAAGTAATGATATTAATCCTAGAATTCAAGTAATTGATAACAGTGAATATGATACTCTTCTTCTTTTAACTGATGGAGTTACAGATTGCTTATCAGATGAAAAGATTAAAGTCATTGCTAATACAACTAAAACTAACGAAGTATTAGATAAAATAATTGAAGAAGCCGTTTATACACCACAACCAATATCTGAAGATTTAACTCTTCCAAGGTCAGAAATTGTTTATCCAACACCAGGAAAAGATAATGCTACTGCTGTTATTTATACTAAAAAGATTAAATAAAATTACGAGAAAAGAATAGACTTTTCTCTTTTCTTTTGTTATAATACTAACCGAGTATTTTAAATACTCCTTACCTAGTAATAGGTCTAATGTCCAGAAGGAGGTGTACGTTTAATGAGAAAATATGAATTAATGTTTATCGTTAAACCTGATTTAGAGGAGACAGCTATTAAAAAAGAAGCTGAAACTTTAAAGAAAGTTTTAACTGATAGAAAATGTAACATATTAGAAGAAAAAGCTATGGGACAAAGAGAATTAGCTTATGAAATGAACAAATATAAGAACGGTTATTATTTCTTATTTGTTGCTGAAGCTGGTGAAGCTAATAACGAAGCTATTAGTGAATTTGATCGTTTAGCTCGTCTTAATGAAAATATCTTACGTCATTTAATCGTTCGTGTTGACGATTAGGAAAAGAGGAAGTAATGAATAAAGTTTTTTTAATTGGTCGCTTAACTCGTGATCCAGAATTGAGATATACAAGTAATAATACTGCCGTTGCATCTTTTACCTTAGCAGTTAATAGAACTTATACAAATCAAGCTGGAGAAAGAGAGGCAGACTTTATCAATGTAGTTGTTTGGAGACGACAAGCTGAAACAGTAAAAAATTACCTATCTCAAGGTAGTCAACTTGCTGTTGAAGGACGTATTCAAGTGCGTAGTTATGATGATCAAAATGGTCAAAGAAGATATGTAACAGAAGTGGTTGCTGACAATGTTGAATTTGTTGGTTCAAGAAGAGATAATAATAACAATTCTAATCCTGCTCCTGCTGCTAGTTCAATGCCTAAATCATCAGAGCCTACACCATACGATTTTAAAGAAGAACCAACAACCAATATGGGAACAGATATTTCTGATAATCCATATGCTGACTTTGGTTCAAGTATTGAAATAAGTGATGATGAATTACCATTTTAAAAAGGAGGGATATTATGGCAGACTTTCCACGTCGTAAAAAGAAAGTATGTTTAATGTGTACGGGAAAAACAGTTAATTATAAAGATGTTGATACATTAAGAAAATATATAAACGAAAGAGGAAAAATAGTACCTCGTCGTGTTACAGGTAACTGTGCTCGTCATCAAAGATTTATTGCAAGAGAAATAAAAAGAGCTCGTGCTATTGGTTTATTACCATATACAAAGTAAAGATTACTCTTTACTTTTTCTTTTGTATTAGACTTTAAAAACTCTTAAAAATAGTATATAATACTACCAAGGGGATAAAGGAGGCTTATATGAAACTAGTAGAAAGAAAAAAAGAAATAATTAAAAAGTTTAGACAAGCCAAGACCATATTTATTATGGCTCATAAAGATTTAGACTTAGATGCCTTAGGTAGTTCCATTGGCCTTTATTTCATCTTAGAAAAGCTAAATAAAAACTGCTTTCTTATTATTGACGATTCCAAACATGAATCAGGTGTATCTAAAGTTCTAAAAGAATTAGAAGGCTGTTTAAATATTATCAAAAGTTCTGCTATTGAAGAAAATCTTTATCTTCGTGATAAAAAGAATCTCTTAGTAATTCTAGATACTAATAAAAGAGAATTAGTTCAATCACCTGATGCCCTAAATCATTTTGGTACTAATAATATTTTAATATTAGACCATCATGAATTAGGTGAAACATCTATAGATTGTGATTTAAGGATAATTGATAATGAAATATCTAGTACATGTGAAATGATTACCAATCTTATTGAAACATATCATATTTCCTTAGATCCATACTATGCTACCTTACTATTATCTGGAATTGTTTTAGATACTAATAACTTTACTTTGAAAACAAATGCTGACACCTATTATGCTGCATACTATCTCTCAAGTATGGGTGCTAGTACTAAAAAAGTTCAATATCTTTTAAAACAAGATTTAAAAGACTATATTGAACGCCAAAAAGTTATTACCAATGTAGATATTATTGATGAGAAAATAGCGATTGCTAAAGGCAGCCCTTATATGACATATAGAAGAGAAGACTTAGCTAAAATAGCCGATACCTTACTATTCTTCAATGATATCGAAGCATCTTTTGTCATTGCTAAATCAAACTCTAAAACTATCGCCATTAGTGGTAGAAGCTTAGGTAATCACAATATTGCCAAAATTCTTACCCCTCTAGGTGGTGGAGGTGTTTCTACAAGTGGAGCGGCTAGAATTAGCGATTCAACGATAAGTAAAGTAGAGGCAAAATTAAAGCAGATCTTAAAGAAGGAGGATGAGTAAGTTGGATGTAATTTTCATCAAAGATTTAAAAGGACAAGGTAAAAAGGGAGAAATAAAAAGAGTTAAAGACGGTTATGCTGAAAATTTTTTAATAAAAAAAGGTTATGCAGTTATTGCTAATGAAAGCAATTTAAATAATCTTAAACAAGAACAGCAGAAATTACAAGATAAACAAGAAAAGGCTCAAGCAGAAGCCTTAAAATTAAAACAAGAATTAGAAAATATTACTTTAACTTTTAAAGTAAAGACTAGTCAAGATGATAAAGTATTTGGTAGTGTTAGTCCTAAACAATTAAAAGAAGCTTTAGCAAAAGAAGGATATAATATTGAAAAATCTGCTTTTAAAATAACTGATTCAATGTCTTCTTTGGGCTTTCATAACTTTGAAATTGAACTATACAAGAATATACTTGCTAAAGTAAAAGTTCATCTTGTAAAATAGGAGGAAAACTATGGCTTTAAAACCAATGCCTCAGAATCTAGATGCTGAAAAAAGTGTTTTAGGTTCTTGTTTCTTATCACCAAATGCACTTTTAATGACAATAGAAAGTCTTGATGAAACTGACTTTTTTGATGAACGAAATCAAAAAATATTTAAAGCTTTGAAAGTCTTGGCTGAAGAAAAAACTCCAGTTGATTTAACAACAATAACTACTACTTTAACAAGACTTAACTATTTAACTGACATCGGAGGAGTCAGCTATTTAATCGAAATAACTAACTTTGTTCCAACTGCTGCTAATATAGAATACTATCTAAAAGAGGTTAATAATACCTCGATTCTTCGCCGTTTAATTGAAACTGCTACTGATATTGCTACCTCTGGCTATAATCTAGAAGAAAATGTAAATGATATCTTGGACCAAGCTGAACGAAAAATATTAACCATTGTTAAAAATCGCAAGGGTAGCGAATTTAAAACTATTCAAAGCGTTTTAGTAAAAACAGAAGAAGACTTGCAAAAACTAGCTGAGGCTAAAGGAGAAATAACAGGAATTCCAAGCGGTTGGTATGATATTGATAAAGTAACTGCCGGTCTTCATGAAAATGAGCTAATAATACTAGCTGCTCGTCCTGGTATGGGTAAAACTGCTTTTGCTTTAAATCTTGCTACTTATATAACAACCCACACTGACAAAAGCGTTGCGGTTTTTAACCTAGAAATGGGTGCTGAACAACTAGCAAACCGTATTATCTCCTCTTTAGGGCAAATAGAAGGTTATAAACTAAGAACTGGTAAAATGCTTAATAATGATTGGAAACGCTTTGATCAAGCAGTTTCAAGATTAAATGATGCTAAACTGTATATTGACGATACTCCAGGTATTACAATCGGAGAAATAAGAGCAAAATGTCGACGTCTGGCTTCTAGCACAGATGGCTTAGATTTAGTTATTATTGACTACTTACAATTGATTTCAGGAGGTAAAAATTATGGAGCTAATCGTCAACAAGAAGTTGCTGATATATCTAGAAGCCTAAAAACTCTTGCTATGGAACTTCATATTCCTGTCATTGCCTTAGCGCAATTATCAAGAAGTGTTGAAGGTCGTGAAGATAAAAGACCAATGTTATCAGACTTAAGAGAATCAGGATCAATTGAACAAGATGCCGATCTTGTTGGTTTCCTATATCGAGATGACTACTATACAAAAGAAGCTAAAAATGATGCTACTAGTATTAGTGAATTTATTATCGCTAAACATCGTAGTGGTCCTCAAGCTACAATTCAACTACTATTCAAGAAAGATACATCAACATTCTTAAATATGAGTAAAAACGAAAGCGAGGTTGAGTAAATGAATATTAAAAATATACTTATTATAGGTGTATCAATACTAATAAGTGTAATTTTACTATTTTTCACACCCAAAACAAAAGTTATGTCCCCCCAAAGTGTCTATCGCGTTTATCTAGCAGGTAAATCTGTTGGACTAATCGAAGATAAAGAGGACTTAGACCAATATATTGATAAAGAACAACAAAGTTTAAAAGATAAATACAAGGCTGACAAAGTATATGCTCCTGAAAGTTTAGAGGTAGTAAAAGATATTACCTATAATGAGAAAATATCTACTACAGAAGAAATATATAATAAAATAAAAGATATTGAACCCTTTACGATTAGAGGCTATGAAATTAATATTCAAGGTATAGATACTACAAATGAACAAGGAGAAACAATTAAAGGTGTAGATCAAACTATTTATGTTCTAGATGAAGAAATATTTAATGAAGCGATGGATAGAACAATTAGATCCTTTGTTAGTAGTGATAGTTATGATCGCTATCTAAATAACGAACAAGGAGAAATTCAAAGTGGTTCAACAGGTACAATTATTGAAAATATATACATTGAAAATAAAATAACTATTAAAGAGACTAATATTCCGTCTGATGAAACAATCTATGAGAATGCTGATGATTTAAGTAAATATTTATTATTTGGTACACTAGATGAACAACAAACCTATACCGTTCAAAATGGTGATACGATTAGTGATGTAGCATTTAATAATAAGTTATCAAATGAGGAGTTTTTAATTGCTAATCCAGAATTTAGTAATGCCACTAACCTTCTTTATGAAGGACAAACTGTTACCATTAGTATTATTAAACCCCAATTTAGATTAGTTGAAGTAGATCATCAAGTAAGTTTACAAGATATTCCTTATGAAACAGAAACAAGATATGATGATAGTCAGTATACTACTTATGAAGAAACCATCCAAGAAGGTGTTAATGGTTCACAATTAGTAACCTCAAAAGTTGAAAAAGTAAATGGTCAAGTTGAAAGTGCTGTTATCGATCATAGTGCCACTAGAGTAATAAAAGAACCAACTAAAAGAATTATTGTCAAAGGAACAAAAAAACGTAGTTATGGCGGTGTTGATAGCAGCTTGTCTAGTACTACTAAAATTGAAGGTTATTGGTTATGGCCAACTATAACTACCTACTATATTAGTAGTTCTTATGGTTATCGGTGGGGTACTTTACATGATGGTATGGATATAGCAGGTTCAGGATATGGATCTCCAATCTATGCATCAAACAACGGTATTGTCGTCGCTTCAAGTTATAAATGGGATAATGGGGAATATATAGTTATAAATCATAATAATGGTTACTATACTATGTATGCTCATCTAGCTAATCGTTATGTTAGTGTTGGTCAAGAAGTGTCAATTGGTGATGTCATTGGAACTATGGGACAATCTGGTTTTGCAACTGGTGTTCACCTTCACTTTGGTCTATGGCGTGGCTATCCATATAGTCGTGGTTCATCTTCTCTAAATCCAATGAGTCTCTTCTAATGAAAATAAAAGTTTTAGCGAGTGGATCTAAAGGTAATTGTTCTTATATTGAGACAGCATCTACTCGCTTTCTTATTGATATTGGAATAACTTATCAAAAATTAAAACAAGAACTAGAAAAGATGAATTTAGAAATAAACGATATTGACTTTCTATTTTTAACCCATGCCCATAATGACCATACTAGTGGCCTAAAAGTTTTATTAAAGCATAGTAATTTAAAAGTCTTTGCTAACAAACTAATAACTAAAGAATTAACTACTGAAATACCTAAAGATCGTCTTCTACTTTATGAAGATAACTTTAAGATCTTTTCTACTAATATAACTGTTTTTAATACTTCCCATGATGCGAAAGGATCAGTTGGTTTTCTCATCACTGATAGTAATACCAGTTTGGTCTATATAACAGATACAGGTTATTTAAATCGCAAATATTTTACTCTCTTAAAAAATAAAGATATTTATTACATGGAGAGTAATCATGATGAAAAGATGTTAATGGAAGGACCATATCCATATTACTTAAAACAACGAATTATCAGTGATGAAGGCCATTTATCTAATAAAACAGCCGCTTCCTACTTAAAAAGACTAATCGGTTCTACTACTAAATATATAATTCTTGCTCACTTAAGTGAACATAACAATAAAGAAGATTTGGCTTATCAAGCCACTAATGAAATATTACATGAGTTAGATTTACATCCTAAAGTTTTAATTGCTAAACAAAATGAAGCCTTAGACGAAATAGAGGTGCTATATGATCAAATTAATATGTATCGGTAAAATAAAAGAAAAATACTTTCAAGAAGCAATCAAAGAATATGAAAAAAGATTATCTAAATATACAAAATTAGACATTATTGAGTTACCAGATTTAGACTATTCTGAAATAGATAAAATAAAAAAAGAGGAGGCTAAACTCATTTTAAAGCACCTAAGACCAAATGATAATGTTATAGTTTTAGACATTTTCGGACAAGAGTTAGATTCTTTAGAATTAACAAAAACCATCATGAATCTAGAACAAAGAAACAGCAATTTAACTTTTATTATTGGTGGTAGTTATGGTCTATCTGAAGAAATAAAAACTCGTGCTAATTATCATTTATCCTTTTCTAAATTAACTTTTCCCCATCAACTATTTAGAATTATCTTTTTAGAACAACTTTATAGAACTTATAAAATTAGAAATAATGAAAGCTATCATAAGTGAGGTGTTAATAATGATAGGTAATGACTGGGATTACTATTTAAAAGATGAATATAATAAAGACTATTTTAAAGAACTATTAGTAAATATAAATAAATATTATAAGGATAAAACTATTTTTCCTCCTAAAAATGAAATTTTTAATGCATTTAGACATACCCCTTATCAAGATGTAAAGGTCGTAATACTAGGCCAAGATCCATATCATGGTCCTAATCAAGCTGAAGGCTTATCATTTTCTGTGAAAAATGATGTAAAAAAACCACCAAGTTTACAAAATATTTTTAAAGAACTAAATGATGATTTAAATATTCCTTTTCCTAAAACTAACAGCCTTATTCCTTGGGCCGATCAGGGTGTTCTTCTTCTAAATACAGTTTTAACAGTAGAAGCTAATCATCCTGCCTCTCACAAAGGTTTAGGTTGGGAAATCTTTACTGATCAAGTTATTAAATTGCTAAACGAAAAAACTACACCTGTTGTTTTCATTCTTTGGGGTTCCTTTGCTAGAAGCAAGAAAAGTCTTATCACTAATAAGAATCATTATATTATCGAATCAGCTCATCCATCGCCATTTTCTGCTTATAATGGTTTCTTTGGTAGTAAACCTTTCTCTAAGACTAATAATTACTTAATAAGTAAAGGCCTAACTCCTATAGATTGGACTATTGAATAGATAAGATGTTTGTTGTATTTTTGGCAACAAACTTTTTTAATGATTATAATTGGTAAAAACTAGAAAAATATCGATATTCTTGACATTTTTTTTAACTTAAAGCCATAAAAAAACTACGATTTCGTAGTTAATTCTTTAATATTTCAAAACTATCTCTTTTTTCAATCTTATAACTTTCAACATCTTGATAATGAGAAAAAGTTTTAACTAAATTAGCAGGAAACTTATGAGCCAAATAATTTATCTCTCCACTGTTATCGTTATAATACTTTAATGCTGCCCTTAAATCATTCTCATTTTCATTTAATTTATCTATTAGAGGACTTATCTTTTCTAAATCAATTTTTCCATCATAATCATCAATAATATGAAGCATTTCATTAGTCATTTTCATTAGTTCTGTATATAACTCTCTATGATCTAGTCTTTGCATTTTTAACTTTCCAACCGGTGGTATATCCTTAATCTTTTCTTCTTCTAAGATAGGTACTATTTTTAATAAGATTTCTTCTTTTTTCTGTAGTAATATATCTAAATTATTATCCGCTTCTTTTACTTTAATATATAAAAATTCATATTTATTACGATAATACATAAAGGAAATAACAAATATCCCTATAATAATTACTAACACTCCCCCTATAATAGCATAAACCATTAATATCACATCCTCATAACCATTATATCAAATAGGTAATAAAATATCAAAAAAGAATATGTTATTATTTCCATATTCTTTAATAATAATTATGATTGCTTATTTAATCTAAATGGTTCATTACTACCATCATCAAATGTAAAATATGAACAATCATCAGCGATAACATAGTCATCTGTATAATAAGTTGTAACCTCATCTCTTGGACCAGTCGTATCTCTCATTCTCGTAATACTTAAGGTATTATCATGAACAGTATAATAGCCAGTAGCTCGAGATGCTGTCCCAAAAGAAGCTTCAAATGTTCCATCTTCATTAAGAGTATAAGTATAGCTTAATGTATAATCTGTACCATTAGAATTAGTATTAATCATTTCCCCAGAATATGTTCCAGTACATCTAGGGGTATTATCGTTATTATTACTCCCATTGCTATTGTCATCATCTTCTACTACAGTAGTATTATCATTTTCTTCACTACTGAAAATTATCCCTTTATCATAACAAATATATAAAGCAAGTCCTATTATAATAACAATTGCTATAACTAAAGAAATAACTAATCCTGTATTTTTTTTGTTCCACAATTAACTCCTCCTTGACCATACTATACTATAAAAGAATAGTAAAATCAAGTTACCTAACAATTATATCTTCTCTAAATTCAACATAATTTAAGTAAACAGCCCATAATAAATAATTATGATTAGTATTTGTATCTTTTACCACAACATAATCTTTTCCCGCCGCTGCAATTATGCCACTAAAGACTTTATCACGCCACTCTAGGGAATCAGAATATGACATATAAAAACTTGCAAACTTTCCCACATTTAACTCTAAAATATTTTCTGCATAATCAGCATCTCCTGCTATATTCATATTATTATTAGGTACACCATAATCAAAGTTTTCATAAGGGGGATCGGTACTTTGATTTGGATAGGTATAGTTATTATTCATCAAATCATCCTCTCATAATAATATTATGAATTAGTCTTTAAATTATACTTAATTATTTACATCATAATCAAAAACTGGATCATCTTCACTAGGCTCTGTTCCTTTAACATAATACATAATGATTTTTTTCTCATCACTATCAGTAGCAGGTTTTCCAGTTATCGGATTAACAAGAACTCCTACGACATTTTCTGGCTGCTCATACCATTCATTATCTTTTCCTTCCATATATGTTTCCATTGCCTGTAACCAAATATTCTGTGCATATTTATACTCACTAGAATTTAAATCTCTATTATCATCATATCCACACCATACTGCCGTTACAATCTTATTATTATAACCAATATACCAATTATCAGTATTAGTAGTACCACTTTTTAAAGCATACTTATGAGTCATTCTACTAGCTAAATTAACAGCAGTTGGATAATTATAATCAATAAAATTCCTATCATAAGTAGCCGTTAACAAATTACTAAGGATAAATGTTAAATTAGAGTTAAGTATAAGTTCTTTCTCATCATCTGCTTCATACAAGATATTTCCTTCATTATCAACAACCTTTGTTATAAAATGTGGTTTTACTTTATAACCAGAATTAGCAAAAGCAGAATAGGCCGCGGCCATTTCTAACATTCCAATTTCACTAGTCCCAAGCGCAAGCGAAGGAACCATATCAAGATTAGCCGTAATACCAAGTCTCTTTGCCATATTAACAAGAGTTTCTTCGCCTAAAAACATATGTGTTTTAACCGCATAGATATTTTCTGAGTATGCTATCGCTGTTGCCATAGAAATAGGTTTATGACCATAAGTATCATTATAATTTTGTGGTGAATAAGTCTCATTATTATCAAAAGTAAAAGTAGTCTCTTCACTTGTAAAAGTAGTTGATGCAGTAAAACCATTTTCTAAAGCAGCATAGTAAAGAAAAGGTTTCATCGTCGAACCCACTTGCCTCCTTGCATCTGTCGCTCGATTAAACTCTGATTTATTATAATCTTTTCCACCTACCAACGCTAGCACTGCACCCGTATTAGGGTCCATCATAACACTAGCATTTTCTAACTCGCTATCTGGCATATTCTCTTTAACAATCGCTTCTAACTCTTTTTGTAATTCAATATCTAAACTAGTATATACTTTAAGTCCTCCTGTTTCCAAAAATGTCTCTGGTATTTCTTTAAGACTTTTAAGCTCAGCAATAACCGCATCTTGATAATACATTACACTCTGTAATTCTTCTTCCTCTTCTTCTCCAATAAATTGTAACTCTTCTGCCATCGCCTGATTATACTCATCTTTTGTTATCACTTTATCATTATACATATTAGTAAGAATCATCTCTTGTCTTGCTTTAGCCTTATCAAAATTTACTAATGGTGAATAATTACTAGGCGATTTTGGAATTCCTGTTAACATTGCTGCTTCTGCCAAAGACAAGTCTCTAGCACTCTTTCCAAAATAAAACTGACTAGCCGTCTCTATTCCATACTTACCATGTCCATAATTAATCGTATTTAAATATCCTTCAAGTATTTCATCTTTACTATAATGTGTCTCAATCGCTATTGTATACCACATCTCATCCCATTTTCTTTGCCATGTTTTATCAAAGTCTAGAAATAAATTTTTAGCATACTGTTGTGTAATTGTACTAGCTCCTTGTACTGTTTTTCCACTTGTCACATTAACAACTAAGGCTTTAAGTATTCTAAGATAATCAAACCCAATATGCTTATAAAAGTTTTTATCTTCCGTATTTATCGTCGCTTCTATTAAATAAGATGATATATCATCAAGACTAATCCATTCTCTTGATCCACTACCTTGAAAAAACACCTCATTATTACTATCAAAAAGCATAAAACTATTCGCATTTTTTATCTCAATCGCTGGACTAATCTTTGCATAAGTATAGACAATAACATTGCCTACAATGAATATTCCTATAAAAACTAAAAAAATTATCAACGTCTTTTTTACTATTTTCATCTTCTTCACCATTTTTAGTAATACCCAAAAATATCTTATTAAAACCTATTAAGTTGTAACTTTGATGTTTTTCTGTTATAATCATAAAGAAAAAAAGGAGTAACTATGAAAGAAGTATTTATAAAAGCTAAAATTAAAAACGAAGATTCCATCATTCCCTTTGAAGGTAAAGGAGTATATGACTTATCTAAATCTATGATTCAGTATCAAGATAAAGACACTAATGCGGTATTAACAATTTTTCTAAATGACAATATTATGTTACGGGAAACAGAGGATACTATTTTAAGTTATAAGTTTGTGGAAAATGCAAAAACTAATTTTGAGGTCTTTTTAAAAGATTTAAAACAAACAGGTTATGTTCCACTTACAACTAGAAAAATTGCTAAAACAAATACTAATTATCAAGTTACATATAATATTGAAGGTAATGATTTTGATCATACATATGAGATAGAATGGAGGATACTATGAACTTTTTAAATTCTGTGGAAAAAGATATTTTAAAGACATTTAAAGAAAATGATATACAGCTAGATGAGGTAAAACTTATTCCTAGTAGTAAAAAAGAACTAGGCGATTATCAAATAAATGATGCGATGCGTCTTGCTAAAATAATGCATAAATCTCCAAGAGAAATAGCTGAGTTGTTAGTTAAATGTTTAGAAGAAACTACTTACTTTGAAAATATTAATATTGCGGGTCCTGGTTTTATTAATTTAAGTTTTAAAAAAGAGTTATTAACAGGATATGTGAAAAAAGTTATTTCTGATTCCACAAAAGATGTGGAAAACTTAGAAGAAGAGAAAATAATTATTGACTACGGTGGTGCTAATATTGCTAAAACCCTTCATGTAGGTCACTTACGTAGTGCTAATTTAGGAGAAGCAATAAAAAGATTAGCAAGACGTCTTGGTAAAGATGTTATCGCTGATGTTCATTTTGGTGATATTGGAAGACAATCTGGTATGATTATCTATGAACTTAAAGAAAGATATCCCAATCTTAACTATTTTAGTGGTAAGGAAGAAGAAAAATGGGATGACTTACCTATAACAGGTGAAGATTTAGAAGAAATTTATCCCACTGCTAGTACTAAAGCTAAAGCTGATGACAAGATTATGGAAGAGGTAAGAGAAATCACCGCTGAACTTGAAAAAGGTGAAAATAAAGGTTATGTAGCCTTATGGGATAAAATAAAGGAACTATCAATCAAAGATATAAAAGCCATATATAAACAAATAAACACTGATTTTGATCTTTGGAATGGCGAAAGTGATGCCTATCCTTATATAAAAGAAACCATAGATATTATGGAAAAATCAGGTTATTTAATTGAAAGTGAAGGAGCTAAAATCGTTGATGTTGTTGAAGAAACCGATAAATCACCTATGCCTCCTTTAGTTGTTATAAAAAGTAATGGAGCTACACTTTATGCTACAAGAGAACTTGCTACCATCTTATCTCGCGTAAAACAATTTGCTCCTAAAGAAATATGGTACTTAGCTGATATGCGTCAATCTTTATACTTTACGCAAGTCTTTAGAGCAGCCTATAAAACAAAACTAGTTCCTTCTGACTTAAAACTATCATTATATGGCTTTGGAACTGTCAATGGTACAGATGGTAAACCATTTAAAACAAGAGATGGTAATGCTGCTACTTTAAAAGGCTTAATAAAAGATGTTAAAGAAGAAATACTTACTCACATGAATAAAGATCTAGATAACAAAGATATGATTGCTAACCAAATCGCCATTGCCGCCATTAAATATGCTGACTTTTTACCAAACAGAACCACTGACTACATCTTTGAACCTAGTAAATTTATCGATGTTGAAGGTAAAACTGGTCCTTATATTCTTTATAATACCATTCGTATGAAATCAATATTAGAAAAAGCAACTGCTAAAAATTTAAAATATGCTAAATATACAAATGTACCAACAAATACAGAAAAAGAAATAATACTTTTACTAATGGAAAAGAATAATATTCTCCATAAAGCCTATAATAATAAAGACTTAAGTCCTATCGCTGATTATTTATATAATCTAACTAGTCTTTTTAGTCGTTTTTATGAAGAAAATCATATTTTAACCGAACAAGACCAAGAGAAACAAGAAAGTTGGCTTACTCTTACTTACCTAGTAAAAATTACAAATGAAGAGCTTCTTTCTATTCTTGCTATTGACATTCCTGAAAGAATGTAAAACGTCCAATTTTGTAAAAATATATAAATATTAAAAAAAGTATTGCCTTTTACATTAATTCATGCTATAAGTTTATATGATTTTATTCACAAAGAAAAAATTATCGCATATAATGCTCGTAGCTATAGGAGGAATTGTAATGAAATTAGCTAAAATGAAAAAAGAAGACTTAGAGCTATTATCTCATAAAGATATAAGCTATTATATATTAGAAGAAGAAGGAAAAATGAACACTGCTGATCTATTTAGACGTGTTGTTACTCTTCTAGAATTACCAGAAAAAACTTATGAAGAAAAGATTGGTGACTACTATACCTTATTGACAACTGATAAACGTTTTATCATGTTAGAGGATGGAAATTGGGATTTAAGAAGCCGTCATACTTCTGATAAGATTGTTAAAGTAACAGAAGAAGATGAAGATGAGGAAGATGAAGAAGAAATAAAAGAAGATACTATTCTTCCTGATGAAATAGAAGAAGACAACTACGACTCTGGTGATACAGATGAAGATGATGACTTTGTTGATGCTGATGAAGACCTAAAAGATTTAGTTGTTGTTGATGAAGAAGACTTAGAAGAGAGCTAAAATAATTTAGTTCTTTTTCTTTTTTCTGATATAATAGTTACATAATATAAAATACTAAAATATACATTGAATAAACAATTTATAAGGAGTAGGGCATGAAAGAATTAATTAAGAACAAAAACCTAAAATATATATTTATAATGTTAATTTTCTTCAGCATTTCTTTTGGACTATGGAATAATTTTAGATTGCTTTGGTTAGAAGATAATAGCATAAATCCAAGTGAAATAAGTAGAATAATGAGTCTTGCGACATTTTTTGGGGCAGTATCTATAATATTTATTTCTTTAAAAATAAGCATGACTAATATAAAAAAATTATTAAGTACTACACTTTTAATAAGAATAGTTTCCTATTTAATTCTTTTTCTTGGTTATCAACATTTACCTACTAAAATAATAGCTATACTCTTTATCTTTGATATTGCCAGTTATACAGTAGGATATTTAGCAATTTATCCATTAATTACAAGAGTTATTAAAGATGATAAGGTTTATAGTTATAGACAATTAACAGCTTATATTTGCCAAGATATAGGAGTTTTATTAGGTGGTGTTTTACTAGGTTTTACTATAGGAAATTACATTTTTGATTACAATAGTTTTCTCTTTATTGCTTTAATTTGTTTAATTATTTCTTTTATATCCTTGTTGAAAGTTAAATTTAATAATAAAGAAAAATACAATGAGATAAAAATAAGAGACTATTTACAAGTGTTAAAAAAAGACAAAATATCAAGTTTATATTTATTTTATATTCTAATAAGTCATATATCTTATAATTGTGCTTTAGGTATGCAAATGTTAATACTAACTAATATTTTATCAATCCCTTCCAAAACAGCCACGTTTTACTTTTTGTTAATGGGAATATTAGCAGATATTTTTGGAGTTTTTGCTTTAAAGAAACTAACACCTAAAAGTGATTATTTAACTATTTTACTCAAATTTGGTCTAAGAATGTTAGGATATTCTTTAGTTTTTTTCTTTCCAACCAAAGAGATGACCTTGATAGCTATGACCATATCTCTATTCTTTTCTACTGCATATGAGAACAAAACTGATGCTATATATATAAATAGAATAGACACCAAATATCAATTGTTATTTTCTAACTTAAGAAAATTAGTTGGTAGCCTAGGTGACTCTATTGGCTTATATATAACTGGTATTTTATTTGTATTTGGTTCTAAATATATTTTTGGAGTTGCTGCTCTAATAGGATTTGTTCAAATTTCTTTAGCACTATATCTTGTGTACCTAAGAAAAAAATCTGATAATTCAAAATTTAACAGCATTAACAGCATTAACAGCACTAACATCACTCATGATATGATAGAATAAATGTATTTCTTCTGAATAATTGTTTTAAAGAAGCTTCGTTTTAACAAAACATTGTATTTAAAATTAACCTATGCTATAATTACAAAGAAAAAGAAAGGACTGGTTATATGATCGAACGTCTTGAAGCAACTGAAAAGAAATATGAAGATTTAAAACAGCAACTTATGAGTGAAGAGGTTTTAAAAGATATTAATAAAACAAGAGAACTATCTAAAGAAATGGCCGATTTAGAAGAAACTGTAACTGTATATCGTGAGTATAAAAAAGTTCTTGACGCCATCCCTGAAACTAAAGAAATGCTTAAAGATGCTGAACTTAAAGATATTGCTAAAGAAGAATTAAAAGATTTAGAAGCTAAAAAAGAAAAATTAGAACATGATTTGGAAATTTTACTAATTCCTAAAGATCCTAACGATGATAAAAACGTTATTGTCGAAATTAGAGGAGCTGCAGGAGGAGATGAAGCCAATATCTTTGCTGGTGACCTTTATAGAATGTACTCTAAATATGCGGAAAAAGAAGGTTTAAAAATTGAACTTATCGATGCAGAAGAAGGAACAGCTGGAGGTTTTAGTCAAATCGAATTTATGGTAAAAGGTCATGGTGCTTATTCAAAATTAAAATATGAAAGTGGTTCTCACAGAGTTCAACGTGTCCCTGTAACTGAAAGTAATGGTCGTATTCAAACCTCAACCGCTACCGTTTTAGTTATGCCAGAAGCTGAAGATGTTAATATTGAAATAAATCCTGCTGACCTTAGAATCGATATCTATCGTTCTTCAGGTTGTGGTGGTCAAGGTGTAAACACCACTGATAGTGCTGTAAGAATTACCCATTTACCTACTAATACTGTTGTGACTTGTCAAAATGAACGTAGTCAAATTCAAAATAAAGAACAAGCGATGAAAGTTTTAAAAGCTCGTCTTTATGAACAAGAATTACGTCGTCAAGAAGAAGAATTAGGTGAATCCCGTCGTAATAAAATTGGCACAGGAGACCGTGCGGAAAAAATTAGAACCTATAATTACCCTCAAAACAGAGTAACAGATCATCGTATCGGTTATACTACTAATAATCTTGATCGGGTTATGAATGGTGATTTAGCTGAAATAATTGAAGCCTTAACTATGGAAGATCAACGACGTAAACTTGCAGGAGAAACTAATGACCGTTGAGGAATTAATTATTTATGGTAAAAAATATACCAGTAGTGCTCATGCTAAAATGCTCTTAGCTTCCTATTTAGAGGTTAATCCCTTAGAATTATTAACAATACTAGATAGAAAAGTAGATGAAGAGACTATTTCTCTTTATAAAAAATCTCTTGAAGCTCTAAAAGAAAATAGACCTATTCAATATGTAATAGGTCATGTTAATTTCTATGGTTCCACCTTTTATATTAATGAAAATGTTTTAATACCACGTTTTGAAACCGAAGAACTCGTTGCAAATATTAAAGACTATCTAGAAAGTAATAATATTGAAACTCCCAAAATTTTAGATCTAGGCTGCGGTAGTGGTGTCATTGGTCTAACCTTAAAAAAATTCTTTCCTAATGCCACTGTAACTTTAATAGATATAAGTAATGCTGCTTTAGAGGTTGCTAAAACTAACGCTAAAAATCTTAATTTAAATGTTAGATTTATCCAAAGTGACTGGCTTGCTAGTATTCCTTTAGAAAAATACGATATTATTGTTTCTAATCCTCCCTATATCAAGACTAATGAAGAAATAGAAGAAATAGTCAAAAATAATGAACCACATCTTGCCTTATATGCTGGCATCGATGGTCTAGATTCCTATCGAAAAATTTTAAAAGATATAAACAAATATCTAAACAAAACTTTTCTTCTTGCCTTTGAAATAGGTTGTGAACAAGGAAAGGATTTATATAAACTAGTAAATGACACTTTTGAAAATGTTACTATAACGATAAAAAAAGATCTAAGTAATAAAGATAGAATGTTATTTGTCGAAAAAAATAGTGATTAAAAATTAGAAATACCACTCATTATCTAAGTAAAGAAAGGGTGGTGTTTTTAATACCATGAAAAAATATTTAATCTTAGCAAGTCTCCTTTTAGCATTTATTCCTAATTTAAACCAAGAAGATGAAGAAATTATTATTCCCGATGAAGCGATTAGATTCCGGGTTGTAGCAAAAAGTAATAGTCCTGAAGATCAAAACACAAAAACTATTATCAAAACTGCTTTAGAAGAAGAATTAGTTAAACTTTTACAAGATAGTGAAAGTATAACTGACACAAGAACTATTCTTAAGGCAAACATTACTAACTTTGAAAACATAATTCAAAAGACCTTATTAGCAAACAGAATTACTACAACCTATAAAGTAAGTTATGGCTTAAACTATTTTCCTTATAAAACATATAAAGGTGTTACCTATGAAGAAGGTTATTACGAATCTCTTGTTGTTACCTTAGGAGCAGGTAATGGTGATAATTGGTGGTGTGTCTTATTTCCTCCTCTATGTTTAATGGAAGGAGAAATAACTGATAGTAGTGATATTGAATATAAATCTTTTGTCAAAGAGATGATTGATAAATATCTATAATAAATACTTATATGTCCTCATACTATAAAAAGAGGAGGCCATATGAGCATAATAACTTTAATTATCTTAGGTATTTCTTTAAGTCTTGATGCTTTTTCTCTTTCTATTATCTATGGAACCTTTATCTATTCAAAAAAAATAAAATTATTTTTAAGTTTAACTGTTGGCATCTTTCATTTTATAATGCCCTTATTAGGTAGTTACATTGGTTCCTTTATAATTGCTAATTTCATTAGTGATCCTGATATCTTAGTTGCTATTATTTTTACAGTTTTAAGTATAGAAATGCTTTTAAGTATTAAAGACTTAGATCAAAATACCAAAGAATTTAAAAATATTCTTGAAGCCCTATTTTTTGCTTTTAGTGTCAGTATTGATAGTTTTACTGTTGGTATTGCTTTAGGTAGCGGTGAAGAAAATGTCGTAACAGCAGGCCTTATTTTTGCTTTTCTTAGTGGCCTTTTTACTTTTTGTGGTTTAAATATTGGTACCAAGTTAAGTTTAAAATTTGGTAAACTTGCTAATGTTATTGGGAGCATCTTACTTTTAATTTTAGCCATAGCCCATTTTTTTGAATAACTATTTAAAAAAAGGTAAAACTATTACTGGGTGAAATTTTAATGGAGGAAAAAAGAATGATTAATGATGAAGAAATGGAAGAAATTATGAAAAAAGAAATTCTTCCCTTAATATATCATTATCAAAACCCAAACCAAAAAAGAAGCCACTAAAGCTTCTTTTTCTTTTGACAAACTATCCATAATTGCTTATGATATATATGAAAGGTTGGTTTATATGCTTGTAAATTTTAATGAAATGTTAAACGATGCTAAAAAAAGAAAATATGCTGTTCCTCATTTTAATATTAATAATTTAGAATGGACTCGTTATATTCTTGAAAAAATGCAGGAACTAAAGTTACCTGTAATATTAGGAGTTAGTGAAGGAGCAGCGAGATATATGGGTGGTTTTTATACTGCTAGATTAATAGTTGAAGGTTTAATTAAAGACCTCCAAATTACCATTCCTGTTTGTCTTCATTTAGATCATGGTAGTAGTTTTGAAAGCTGCAAGGAAGCAATTGATGCTGGTTTTTCTTCTGTAATGATTGATGCCAGTAGATTTGATTTAGAAACAAATAAAAAAATAACCAAAGAAGTAGTTGATTATGCTCATCCTGAAGGTGTAAGCGTTGAAGCTGAAGTAGGGCATGTAGGTGGTACTGAAGATAATGTTTATGGTGATGTCTTTAGAGCTACTTTAGAAGACTGTCTTGAACTTGCCACAACTGGAATAGATGCTATCGCTCCAGCCCTTGGTTCCGTTCATGGTCTTTATAAAGGAGAACCAAACTTAGATTTTAGCCGTATGCAAGAAATAAATGAGGCTCTATCTATCCCTTTAGTTCTTCATGGAGGTACTGGTATTCCTTATGATATGATAGAAAAAGCAATTTCCTGTGGTATTAGTAAAATAAATATCAATACGGAACTTCAAGTAACTTGGAGTAAAGCAGTTAGAGAATTTTTATCTTCAAATCAAAATGTCTATGATCCTCGTAAAATAATTGGTAGTGGTAAACTTGCTATGCAAGATAAAATAGAAGAATTAACAAAAGTTTTTAACCCACAATTATTAGTCCCATCTAATACCAATTTAATATAATATAGTGAAAGGAAGTAGTTATAATTATGAAAATACTTGAAATTGAAGGTGGCACTAAATTAAGTGGAACAATTAGAATAAGTGGTGCTAAAAACAGTGTTGTTGCCCTAATACCTGCGGCTATTCTTTCTTCCGAAGATGTTACCATTTGCAATGTCCCTGATATCACTGATACTAATGCCTTATGTGATATTCTTGAATATCTAAATGTTAACATTAAACGCGCTACAGAATCTATTGTTATTAACAGTAGTACTATGCAAAATAAAGAAATTCCTGATAGTTATACTAAGAAATTACGTGCTTCATATTATTTCATGGGTGCTTTATTAGGTAAATACAAAAAAGTTACTATGGCTTTGCCAGGTGGATGTTCCATCGGGGCAAGACCAATTAATCTTCACTTAAAAGGCTTTGAAGCTTTAGGAGCTACTGTTACCAATACCGATAACATCTATACAGTTGAAGCCAAAGAATTAAAAGGCGCAAATATCTATCTTGATTTTGCTAGTGTTGGTGCAACTATAAACATTATGCTTGCTGCTGTACTAGCTAAAGGAACTACGATTATTGATAATGCAGCTAAAGAACCAGAAATTGTTAATGTTGCGACTCTTTTAAACAATATGGGAGCTAAGATTAGAGGGGCTGGTACTAGTAGTATTGAAATAACAGGGGTGGAAAAATTAGGAAAATGTTTCCATGAGGTCATACCAGATCGTATTGAAGCCGGTACTTATGTTATTTTAGGAGCAGCTATTGGTGATAATTTAAAAATTGCTAATATCATCCCTGAACATATTGAAGCCTTAACTAGTAAACTAGAAGAAATGGGTGTTTTCCTAGATATCGGTGCTGACTATATCATCGTTAGCAGTGGTAAAAACTATAAGCCAATTAATGTTAAAACTCAAACATATCCAGGTTTTGCTACCGATCTTCAACAACCACTAACACCATTATTAACTATGTGTAATGGTCAAAGCAAAATCGAAGAAACAATCTATGAAAATCGTTTTATGCATATTCCATACTTAAATCAAATGAATGCTAATATAAGAGTAAAAAATCAAACTTCAACTATAATTGGTCCTACTAGTTTAGTCGGCGCTGATGTTGTTGCAACTGATTTAAGAGCCGGTGCTTCCCTTGTCATCGCTGGCCTTATGGCTAAAGGTATTACGAGAATAACTAATGTGGAACACATTTTAAGAGGTTATGAAAATATTGTTGAAAAATTAATTGATGTTGGTGCTAAATTAGAAATTAGAGAAATATAAATATAATATAAATCTCTAATTTTTTTGGAGGCCAAAATGAAACATAAAAAACTAATATTTTTCTTTCTCCTCATTGTTTTTGTATATTTAATCTACTATTTTAACCATGATACTAAAATTACCTATTTAGCTTTAGGAGATTCTCTTAGTGTTGGCATAGATTCTAATGGTAATACTAACTATGGCTATAGTAACTATCTTGCTAATTATTTAAAAGAACATGATAATCTAAACTATTATACTAATGACTTTGCTAGTACAACTGCAAGAATAGATGATTTGCTCTATAACCTAGAAATAAATCAAACTATTACTATTGATAATACAAAAATATCACTAAAAAAATGTCTTCAAGACGCAGATTTAGTCACTTTATCAATTGGCATGAATGATCTTTTAGCAGATTTAACTTTATCCACAACCTCTGTGGATAATTTGTCCAATGAAGAAATTACAACAATAAGTGATAGTATTATTAAAGATTTAGAAGAACTCTTTAAAGAAATACGTAAATACTGTAAAAAACAAATTATATTTCTTAACTACTATAATCCTTATATAACCTCATCACCATCTTTAGATCGTTTATTTACCTATATAAATAATAATACAGAACAATTAACTGTTAAATATAATATTGATTATATAGATATTTACACTCCTTTTAAAAATAATAATTCTTACCTTTCTAATCCAACTAATATTTATCCAACTACCACGGCTTATAACTTTATTGCAAATAAAATAATTGAAAAACACTTGTCAAATAAGTAAAAATTTGCTATATTAGGTAACGAATTAACTTACATATCCGTAAGAATTTCTATGATAATAGTTATCATGGCGAAAGGAGAGAAAAAAATGAAAAAAACAAATACTGCAAATTATAGACCATGCAAAGTTACTTGTGCTTGTGGAGAAACATTTGAAGTAATGTCTAACAAAGATGAAATCAATGTTGAAGTATGTTCAAAATGTCATCCTTTCTATACAGGCGAACAAGGAAGAGTATCTAAAGCAGGAAGAATAGACAAATTTAATAAAAAATATGGTTTTGATAAAAAAGAGGCTGCATAAAAGTCTCTTTTTCTTAAATTTCTCTAAATAATGATATAATGGATATAATAAAAAAGAAAGAAGGTAAAAAAATGAAATTAGGAATTGCTAGTGATCATCGTGGCTATAAATTAAAACAAGAACTTTTAAAAGAGCTGAGCAAGAAATATGAAATAATAGATTATGGTTGTTCTAACACTGAAAGTGTTGATTATCCAGATTATGCTTTTAAATTAGGAAACGCTGTTGCTTCTAAAGAAATAGATTTTGGTATTGCTATTTGTGGTAGTGGTATTGGCATATCTATCGCTTGTAATAAAGTAAAAGGCGTAAGAGCTTCACGTGTTTTAACCTTAGAAGATGTTATAGAAACAAGAGATGATAATGATGCTAACATCATCTGTCTAAATGAAAATATGTCTTTATCTGAATCATATAACCTTATTATAAACTTTATAACAACGCCATTTTCAAATGAAGAACGTCATCTTCGTCGTCTTAATAAAATAAAACAATACGAGGAAACTCATGAGTGTTAAATACTTTATCTATCTAATAGTCACTATTATAACTATTTGGGCTTTAGACTCTATCAATATCAACGCTATTTTTAAAAAAAATAAAATTTGGCAAGCACGAGTTTTTTACTTTTTTCTAGCTTTATCAATAATTTACTTAGTTACTAACTGCATTTATGATCTTTATAATTCTGCAATTTTTATCCAGTAAAAGAGTTAAGTAATTTATTAACTAGCTTATAGCTTCAAAGAAAATTAATTAAAGTTAACAAAATGAATTGGTTTAAGTAAAAATTATTTAACATATTTAACCTTATTAAGCAATATATTACTAATGATTAAGAAATCAAATTAAAAAAATTATAATTCCTTAAAAATCTAAGTATAATTTTCATTAATTCCGTAAAAACTCTTAATGAGGTGGTGAATTATGAAAAAATTAAGATTAAAAAAAGGTGCAGTAATAGGAGCTTATCTAATTGCTTTTTCTTTAACTGGAATGGCCTCATTCTTCGTAAGCCAAAATATGCAAGCAAATAATGAATCAACTGAAGACATAGAATATGTTAATAGTTCTATCATTGAGGAAGACTTAGATCAAGAGGTTATCAAAGAAGAAACGAAAATTATTAAACCATTTACAGATGAAAAAGTTGAAATTTTAAAATCATTCTACGATTATCAAGGAGATAATAAAAGTCAAGAAAACTCTATTCTTTACCATGAAAACACTTACATCCAAAACTCCGGTATAGATTTTGGGTTAACAGATCCTTTCGATGTTGTAGCTGTCTTAGATGGTACCGTAATTGATGTTCGTGAAGATGAACTATTAGGTAAGATTGTAGAGATTAAACATGATAATGACTTAATTAGTAGTTATCAAAGTTTAAGTGAGGTTTCTGTAAAGAAGAATGATACTGTCAAACAAGGACAAGTCATTGGAAAGAGTGGTACTAGCAACATGAATGAGGACTTAGGAAATCATTTACACTTTGAATTATATTTAAAAGGTGAAATTGTAGATCCAAATAAATATTTTGATAAAGCTCTTGATGCTCTAAACAGTACTGCAACAGAAGGTGAACAACCTGAAACAAATTCAACTGAAGAAACGGAGTAACCCGTTTTTTTTCTCTAAAGCAATTTACAATAATTGGTATTTTTGCTAAAATATTAACAGTAAAAGGACGTGATAAGATGTTATCAAAAGATATAGGTATTGACTTAGGAACAGCAAATGTTTTAATTTATATAAAAGGTGAAGGTATTGTCTTAAATGAACCTAGCGTTGTTGCTATTGATACAGACAACAAAAAAGTAGTAGCTGTAGGTAAAGAAGCAAGTGAAATGTTAGGAAGAACCCCTGAAAAAGTTAAAGCCATAAAACCTATGAAAGACGGTGTAATTGCTGATTTTGAAATAACAGAAATTATGCTTGATTATTTCATTAGAAAAATTCATGCTAGAAACTTTTTATCAAGGCCTAGAATATTAATCTGCTGTCCTACAAATGTTACACCTGTAGAAAAAAATGCTATTAAAGAAGCAGCAGAGCGAACAGGAGCTCGTAAAGTATATCTAGAAGAAGAACCTAAAGTAGCAGCTATAGGAGCAGGTATGGATATTGCCAAACCAAGTGCTAATATGGTCATTGATATAGGGGGAGGAACTACAGATATTGCTATTTTATCATTAAATGATATTGTTAATAGTGCCTCAGTTAGAATCGCCGGTAATGTCTTTGATCAAGATATTGTTAAATATATTAAAGAAAAATACAAATTGTTAATTGGAGAAAAAACAGCAGAAGACATAAAAATTGATTTTGCCAATATTTATGAACCAGATAAAAAATCTAAGTTAGAAGTAAGAGGAAGAGACTTAGTTACCGGTTTACCAAATACCATTGAAATAAATGAACAAGAAACCGAAGAAGCTCTTCATGAATCAATATATAAGATAATAAAAGCTGTAACAAATGTTTTGGAACAAACCCCTCCAGAATTATCTGCAGATATTGTAGATAAAGGTATTGTTTTAACTGGTGGTGGCTCTATGCTAAGAGGATTATCTGATATTTTGAAAAAAGAATTAAAAGTACCCGTGTTTATTGCTGACTCTCCTTTGACTTGCGTTGTTGAAGGAACAGGAGTACTACTAGATAATATTAAGTTGTTAGAAGATAACTAATCAGGTCACCATCAGTAATGGTGGCTTTTTTCTTTTCTTAAGTTTTAATATAAGCATCTCTTTATAACAGTTGTAAAACTTTTTTTAACTTGTTATAATTGTTTTAGAAAAGAGGAAAATTATGAATGCAGAAATAATATCGGCTTTAAAAATTGTTTTAACAACTTTTGTTTGCTCAGCTTTAATAATGCCCTTTATGAAAAAAATTGCTCATCATGTTGGTGCTATAGATATTCCAAGAAAAGATGAAGGTAATAGACATATTCATACCAAAGCTACTCCAAAATTAGGAGGTGTAGGAATATTTCTAGCTTTTTTAATAGGATATATGCTTTTTGGAACTGAAAGTGTCCAAATGAATTCCATTTTAATAGGTAGTTTTATTATCATCTTAACAGGAATAGCAGATGATATTAAAAGCATTAGAGCTTCAACTAAACTTATTGGTCAATTAATAGCAGCTTGTATTCTTGTATTTTATGGTGGCTTTCTTTTAAATAATATCACAGCTTTTGGCTATAGTATTGATTTTGGTCTATTTTCTTATCCCTTAACAATTTTCTTTATTGTCGCTTGCGTAAATATCATTAATTTAATTGATGGTTTGGATGGCTTAAGCGGTGGAATTTGTAGCATTTTCTTTATGACGATTGGTATCATTGGCTTTTTCCAAGGCCGAAGTGGTTCTCTTGTTATGATTTTAACTTTTATTATGTTAGGAGCTACTTTAGGCTTTCTTCTTCATAATTTTTATCCTGCCAAAATATTCTGTGGTGATTGTGCTATGTATTTAGGCTTTATGATAGCAGTTATTACTCTTTTAGAGTTTAAAGGACCAGCATTAACTAGTTTATTCGTTCCTCTAATGATTTTAGGTATACCAATATTAGATACCTTATTTGCTATCATAAGACGTCTTCTTAGACATCAACCGCCCTTTTCTCCAGATAAAGAACATATTCATCATCAACTTTTAGGGATGAACTTTTCTCAACGTACAACAGTCTTAATTATTTATGGTTTCTGTATCTTATTCGCTAGTGCCTCTATCTTTTACTCTCTAAAAGATCCAGTTATGGGAAAAATTTTATATATCATAATTTTTATTATTGTTGTCTGGTTTGTATTAAGAACGACTGTAATTTCAAAAAAGAACAAAGAGGTTACTGATAATATAATTGATAAAGTGGGCGAAATAATAAAAAAAGAGCCTAAGAAAAAGAAAAATAGGGTTAAATAACCTCTATTTTTTTTTGACAAAATACGATAAAATTGGAAAAATATGGTAAAATTTAAGTTGTGTGTAGCGCAAAGAGGGAGGTTATAGTGTTAAATTTTATAGTATGTGATGATGAAAAAGAATTTAGAGATTTGATAACAACTGAGATAGAGAAATTTATGATGAACTATGATATTAGTTATAAGGTTTATGAATTTGAAACCTATGATGATGAGTTTGAAAAGGTAGCTAAAGCAGAATTAGGTTTTAAAGCTTATTTCTTTGATATAAAGACTAAAAATGGTTCTGGCTTAGATGCATCTAGATTTATAAGAGAAGAACTAGACGATTGGAATTCTATTATTGTTATAGTAACTGCTTTTGCTGAGTATCGGTATGAAGCTTTATCTAATCGTTTATATCTTTTAGATTTTGTTAGTAAATTTGATAACTGTAAATCTAAGATAAAAGAAATTCTCAAAATAATATATAAGAATTATAACAGCAGAGAGAAATGTTTAAATTATGAATATAATTATATGCTATATAAAATTGAATTAAAGAATATTATCTACATAGAAAAAGAACAAGACAGTAAAAGATGTATAATTTATACAACCTATGGAACTTTTAAAGCTCCTTTCACTTTAACATCTTTAGCCAAACATCTAGACAAAAGATTTCTAAAAGTTCACAAGAGTTTAATTTTAAACTTAGATAAAATTAGTACTTTTGATATTAAAGAAAATGAGGTTTTATTTGTTAATGGCATGAGTACTAATTTAATATCTAGAGCAGGTAGAAAGGAGTTGATAGAAAATGTCACTAATAATAGTTAAATTCATTAACATGACCTTAATGAATTTTGTTGCTATCTTAATTACAAAAAGTATAACAAAATCCCAAGTAAAGTTATTTACTTTTAAAAATTTACTTTTGTTTTTACTTAGCTTATTGCCAACAGCTTTATTTTATACACCAGAATATGACTTTACAACTTTTATAACTTATTTGTTATTAATACTATGTACTAAAAATATTTTCCATATAGATATACTCACTAGTTTTATTATCAATTTGTATGTTATGGTTGTTGCAGCTTTTTTTGATTTAATACCTGGAATGATTACTGTTAATTTTACAAGTTTGGAAAAAATTAGAACAAATTCTATCATAATGTTTGTGACTAATTTGATTATTACAACATTAACTTACATTTGTTTTTGTATACCTGTCGTAAGAAAAATAGTAAATGAAAGTATTGAAAGATTAAAAAAACCTAAAAACCGTAAAATTATAATATTTTGTCTTTTTGGATATATAGCTATTGGCATCACCTTTTACCTAGCTTCTAAAAGTTTCATGCCAACAAAGAATTATTTTATTATTAATATTTTAACTTTAACTTTTATTGCTATGATCTTCATATACATGAATGAGATTATTAAATATGACAAACTAATGCTACAGAATAATATATTATACGAATGCATGCAAAATGTTGAAAATTATCAAGAACAACAAGATTTAAAAATTCATGAATATAGAAATCAATTATCAAAAGTTATGGATATAACAAATGACCAAAAAGTTATAGACAAATTAAGTGAGATTTTAAAAGTTGATTGGACTACAGATAATTATATTTTAGGTCAGATAAAATACATACCTAAAGGTGAAATAAAAAGTTTAATTTATTATAAACTTTTAGTCGCTACTAAATATAAATTGAATATCTCTGTAGATATAAGCCCTAAACTAACACCAGAAGATTTCAATTTTTCAGCAAATATTAATGAAGAATTTAGTAAATTAATAGGAATATATTTTGATAATGCTATTGAAGCTGCCCTTGAGTCTAAGAAAAAGCAAATTTCCTTGGAAATATATAAAGTAAAACATAAATTAGTTTTTGTCATTACTAACACATATAAAGGTAAAATAAAATTAAGTAATGCCTCTAGAAAAGGATTTACAACCAAAGGAAATAACCATGGTAAAGGCTTATATTTTGCCAATAAAATTGTAAAAAATTCTAACTGTTTTATAAGTGACACAAAAGTTATTGATGATTATTTTATTCAAAAATTAGAAATAAAAAAAGAGTGTTGATATCGCACTCATATTTTTTGTTAATCCATATCTTTTAATGCTTTTGGTTCTTCAAATAACCACCAAGCACATCCCATACTAGCACTTGCAGTAGCTAACATAGCAACAGCAGCCAATACTTTAGCCATTCTTTTTTTCATTTTCGTTACTTCCTTTCTTCCCATATTTATTTAAACATTACTGTTTAAACCTTTTTGTAATTGTTATACGTATCACCAAAGATTAGATACAAGATTGGTGAAATTACAATTGTTTCAATCAATAGAGCTGCTAATAATAAGTCACTATAAACAAGATCATTAAACATAATAATTATAAAGCTATATATAATAGCTAAACTTGTAGCGCAAATCTTTCTTATTAATCTTTTCTTTTTATTTGTTAATGGTCTTTTTGCAGTATCAGCAGGAGAACAAATAGCAAAAACTATAACCGAAACTACACATAGAATAACTTTAACGATTAGACTAATCTCAATATGCATAAATAAAAATGGTAATCCTAATATTAAAGTGGTACTAGAAATTAAGCAAATTATGGACTTGCTTGCATGATAACCAAAGCCTGGAAATCTAATTATATTAAACATAACTAAGGTAAATAAGAACTCCTTAAGAAATCCTAATAACAAAGCTATTAAAAATATAATTACTAACTTAGTTAGAGTCATGTAAAGACCTTCTAAACCATAACTTAGCTTCTCTTTTTCATCTTCGCTTAACTCACCCTTACTATTTGCAATAAATGCTAAGGAATGATTTAAAAATGCTTCTTTCATATCACCCTCCTATGTTAGTTCAATTATAGTTCTAAATAATAATTTAAAACCGAGAAACATCTTAAAAGTAAACGTTAGGTTCTAAACAGAAATTTCGACATCTTTTTTTATGAAAAAAGCATTAAAAGGTCTCAAAACAACAATTAACGGAAAAGTCATGATTATTGTCTATAGCTTGATATAATGAAACCACATCATTTGAAAAAAGGAAGTAAGCAAAAAGTAGAGAATAAAAAGATGTGGAGGTGAACCAATGATCGGTAAAGTTAAATGGTTCAATAATGAAAAAGGATATGGATTTATTGAATACAAAGAAAATGAAGATATTTTTGTTCATTATTCAACTATTAACTGTGAAGGTTATAAGACTTTGGTTGAAGGTCAATATGTAGAATTTACTCTACTAGAGACCAGCAAGGGATATCAAGCAGTCGACGTAACACCAATAAAAGAACCAGCTTCAGTAAAATAGTTGGTTTTTTTCTTCTTTTGTGGTATATTTAATACAAGGAAGGTGATAATATGGAAATAATCATTCGTGGTGACAAAATTGATGTAACTGACGCAATGAAAGACTACATTAATGAAAAGTTAAAAAAACTAGATAAATATCTAGAAAAAAGTGAGGATGTACGAGCTTCCGTCGTTATAAAGATCAAAGGTCATCGACAAACAGTTGAAATTACAATTCCTTTAAAAAACTTTATTATTCGTTCTGAAGAAACACAAGAGGATTTCTATGCTGCTGTAGATAAAGCAATAGATATTATGGAACGACAAATAAGAAAGAACAAAACTAAAATTAAAGCTAAAGAAACTAAAACTAAATATGATTTCAATATAATTGATATTGAAGAAGAAGATTTAGAAGAACCAACAACTATTATTAAAAGAAAAACAGTTGAGGTTAAACCAATGGATGAAGATGAAGCTATTTTACAATTAGAACTTTTAGGACATGAATTCTATTTGTTTAAAAATATTGCTACTGATAAAGAAGCCGTTGTTTATAAAAGAAAAAATGGTGGCTATGGTTTAATAGAAGCTGAGTAAATTTAGTAAAGCTTAATAATAAAAAGAGAATGATACGAAAAATTATCATTCTCTATTTTTTTGAAAGAGTTTTAGCAACATATTCTTCTGCAAAGCCCTTTATTTCATCATAAGTAAATTCATCATCTTCGTTATTTACAAGTTCTTTATCGGGAACAATCCAACTCATAAGAGCTAGTTCATCTGCTTCTCTATCACGAATGATTACTGGACTAACAAATTCACCAGTTGCAACATCATAGAAAGACTCTGTCTCTGCGGTTATACAATAACCAAGAATACCATTTCTACGGGAACTGGGTTGTAAAAAGTAATAGTCTTCATCAGTTTTCATTTGCAAAAATTGCTGTCCATCCTCATTTGTTATGTAATGTATTTGTGAACTAAAAATATAATCCCATTTTTCATCAGGTATTTCATCTATGCCCTCATATATCAGATATCCATATTCTTCTAATTTAGGATAATCAGGTTCAAGCGTAACAGCTCTTTCACAAATATTAATTTTATCATCGTCTATGATAACATACATATCATCATCTAAATAAAATGTTCCTTCATCTGTTGTTAAATAAGCTTTTTCAAACCTCTCCTTTGCTTCTTTCCTAATTTCTTCCTGCTGTGACGACTGATATGCGTTCCAACTAACATTACCAAGAGTGACAACGCTATAACTAAGTAGTTCGATTTTTACAATTTCCTTTGGTGTAATTTTAATTTTATTATTCACAATTAATTCTCCCATCGCTTAAAATTAACGCTATTATAACAAAAAATCAATAAAAATCAATAAAAAAAGCCTAAACCTCTTTTTCTTCCTACTTTTTTTTGTTACAATATTATCTGCAAGGAGATGTAAAGATGGGAATATTTAGAAGATTTTTTGATCATGAATATAAAGAATTGAAAAAATTTAGTGAACAAGCTGATAAGATTATGGCTTTAGATGAAGAAATGCAAAAATTATCAGATGAAGAATTAAAAAATAAAACAACTGAGTTTAAAGATAGACTTGCTAAAGGAGAAACTTTAGAAGATATTTTAGTAGAAGCTTTTGCTGTTGCTAGAGAAGCAGCTTATAGAGTTATTGGCGAAAAGCCTTTTTATGTCCAAATACTAGGTGCTCTAGCTATCCACTATGGAAATATTGCTGAGATGAAAACTGGTGAAGGTAAAACTCTAACCAGTGTCTTACCAGCATATTTAAATGCTTTAGAAGGAAAAGGTGTTCATATTATCACTGTTAATGAATACTTAGCAAGTCGTGATGCCGAATGGATGGGAGGAATTCACCGTTTCCTTGGTTTAACTGTTGGTGTTAATACTCGTGAAATGAGTCCTAAAGAAAAACAAGAAGCTTATAATTGTGATATCTTATATTCTACAAATAATGAAATTGGTTTTGACTATCTAAGAGATAATATGGTTATAAGAAAAGAAAATCGTGTTCAACGACCTTTAAATTTTGCTATTGTTGATGAGGTTGACTCTGTTTTAATTGATGAAGCACGTACCCCTTTAATAATTTCTGGTGGTGTTATGCATAATGCCAACCTTTATGTCGATGCTGATAAATTTGCTAAAAGTCTTAAAGAAGATGAAGACTATATATGTGATCAAACTAATAAAAGTACTATTAGTGTTAGTTTAACAGATGAAGGTAGTAGAAAAGCTGAAAAAACCTTTAAAGTTAGCAATCTATACGAAATAGAGAATACTACCTTACTTCACTACATTAATCAAGCTTTAAGAGCGAACTATGCGATGAAACTAGATGTTGACTATGTTGTTCAAGATGGTGAGGTTATCATTGTTGACCAATTTACTGGTCGTCTTATGAAAGGTCGTGCTTATAGCGATGGGCTACATCAAGCGATAGAAGCTAAAGAAGGTGTTAAGATTAATCAAGAAACTAAGACTTTAGCTACTATAACCTTCCAAAACTTATTTAGAATGTATAAAAAACTATCAGGAATGACTGGTACTGCTAAAACAGAAGAAGAGGAATTCCGTGATATTTATAATATGTATGTAATTGAAATACCTACTAATAAACCTGTAATCAGAATAGATGCTCCAGATTTGGTTTTTGCTACTAGAAGTGCCAAATATAAAGCGATTATTGAAGAGGTAAAAGCTCGTTATGAAAAAGGTCAACCTGTATTAATTGGTACTATTGCTATTGAAACAAGTGAATTAATCAGTGACTTATTAAAAAAAGCCCATATTCCTCATGATGTTTTAAATGCTAAAAACCATGCCCGTGAAGCAGAAATAATTTCCAAAATAGGTGAACATCGTTCTGTTACTATCGCAACCAATATGGCTGGACGTGGTACTGATATTAAATTATCCGATGAAATAAAAGCTTTAGGAGGACTTTGTGTTATTGGTACAGAACGTCATGAATCACGTCGTATTGATAATCAGTTAAGAGGACGTTCTGGTCGTCAAGGAGACCCAGGTTTTACCCAATTCTTCGTTTCAATGGAAGATGATCTAATGATTCGTTTTGGTAGCGAAAGAATTAGAGAAATGATGAAATCATTAGGTTTTGGAAATCAAGCGATTCAAAGCAAAACCTTTACCAAGGCTATCTCCACTGCTCAAAAAAGAGTTGAAGGCAATAACTATGATACAAGAAAACACTTACTAGAATATGATGATGTTATGAATACTCAAAGAGAAATAATGTATGGTAAGCGCAATGAAATTTTAGACAGTGAATCTATCCATGAAACGGTTTTAAATACTATTAAAAATCATATAACAGACTTAGTTAAATCTAGAAATACTGATGGTGTTATAACTGAGGAAGAATTAGAAAAGATAACTGAATTTACTAATGAAAATTTATTAAAAAATGATATCAGTAAAGTAGAATTAGAAAATAGAGATATAGATGATATTATTGAATACATTTATAATAAAGCTAAAGAAGAATATGAAGCTAAACTTGCTAGTGTGCCAGAAGAGGTAAGTAATGAGTTTGAGAAAGCTCTATCTCTTCAAGTAATTGATAACTATTGGATGGAACAAATTAATGTTATGTCTCATTTAAGAGAAGGAATATATTTAAGACAATATGGTCAAGAAAATCCTCTTCGTGCTTATACTACAGAAGGATATGATTTATTTGATCAAATGCTTCAAAAAATAGATCGTGATATAACAGTCTTCTTACTAAAAGCTGAAATAAGACAAAATATTGAAAGAAAGCAAGTTAGTAAAAATCAACAAACAAATGAAGCTAAAGGAGATACAAAGAAAACACCTAAGAGAGTTAAAAAAGTAGGTAGAAATGATCCTTGTCCTTGTGGTTCGGGCAAAAAGTATAAGAATTGTTGTGGTCGTAATGCGTAAGACCTTATAAAATAAGAGAATGTTTGCATAAAAATATGTAAACATTTTTTAATATTTAAAATATATTACCTTTATGTTACATTCAACTAACAATCATGGCATAATGTATGTTGAAAGGAACTGAAAGCTATGAGTAAAAATAGAAAAATTTAATAGTTATAAACTTATAAAATTATGTAAAAGACATTAAACTATCCCAGTATATTGAAATTCAAAATATGTTTCTTGCTTTTCCACTTTTTAAAATCTATAATGATAATAGGTGATAAGAATGCAAGAGATTGATTTAATAGGTACTAATAAAAATCTAGTTTATCTTTCGAATTTAAAAGATGAGAGGTTGAAGAATATTTCTATGATTACGTGTGAAGAACTTTATAATCCTCATATCGTTTCTGATACTAGCAATCCTTATTCTTCAAACGAAAGACCATTTATTCTTCAAGATGATATTTTTTCAGGCAAAATATTATATATTAACCAAGATTATTATCAAAATCATAAAGAAAATATGGATTTAGAACTTTCAAGTCTTTTAGCATCTTTAAAAGAAAAACAAATTATCATTGGTAAAGATTTTATTAATGAAAAAATAGCTCAAGGAATAGCCCAAAATCCTAACATTACTAAAGTAGATTTGCAAAAGTATTCTTTGGAAAAAAATATCTTTGATATTCTAGCTGAAAGTGAAAGTATTGAAGAAATAATAACACCTGGAGTAGAAAAAGAACTTGCTAACAGTTTTGATTCAAGAATTGCATTTCGCATGAATCAAAGAGTAGGAGTGGGATTAAACACTTTAAAAAGATTATTAACTGAAGATTATATACATGTTGATAGTTGTGATTTAAAGGAAATTCTTGAGGTAGTAAAGAATAGAAAAAATAACTTACCAGAACATATTGATATAGAGGTTACAGATTATTCTTCTTTAGAATACTTTATGGAAAATATTGATTCTTTGTATGAAGGTATTACTTTTAAGGATAAATCATTTCCTGAATTTTTCTCTCCTAAACCAGCTAGTATTTCTTTTCGCTTGAATCCCCTTAATATCAATCTTTCTGTTTTAAAACATATAGAAGCCATGGAAAATAATAATATTCGCCAGGATATTATTTTGGATTCAGAGACATTATCTCTTAGCGAAGCTATTCAAACAGAAGAAAAAATAAGGTCTTTATTGGAACCAGTTATGATGATTAAAAACCAACTTTCTCCTTTTGAGTTATATACTAAATTATATGAAATTGTGAAAGATTTTAAAGAATATAGAATGGAAGAAGAGACCATGTATTATGGAGAATCACGTTCTGTGTCTGAAATTCTATTTAATGATTATATTGTTTGTGCAGGATATGTTAATTTATTACAAACATTTTGTAAACGTTTTGGTTTAACCACTGGATATATGCCTGTTTCTGTTATGCATGATGAACAAGAAAACCCCACTATAACTAATCATGTGAGATTATTCGTTCATTTAAACGATGAAAAATATGACATAGATGGTGTTTATATTAGTGATCCGACTTGGGATTCTATGGGTGAAACTAAATATAATCATTTATTGATGACTTTTGAAGAAATTGATCGTGAAAGAGATTCAAAAGGAATTTTTGATATAACTTTCAATCCTTATGATTTTCTAAAAGTAAAAACCAAAGAATAATTAGATGAAATGCTAAAAAATCCAACTCTTGAAGCAATATTTCGAAAATTACCTTCCGCTTTACGTACAATTGATAATGGTAGCTTTATCAAATCTTGTGGATATGATTATGATTTAACAAGCGAAAAAACAAAAGAAAGATTAAAAGAATATTGTGTCTCATTCCAACAAGAACCTATTAGCGGTGATAAAATTCTTGCTGCTCTTGTTCATATATATCAGTTAGAATATAAAGATGCTACTGAAGAAGAAATGATTGAACATTTTCAAAAGATTAGAACTGGACTAAAAAAAAGAGAAGATCTTTACTATCCAACAATTGAAACTGTCTCTGATAGAGAAAAAACTTTTGATTTTGTTGAAAATAAATATGATGATATAAATGTTGAAGAAATTGTCAAAGAGGAAATTAAGAGTCGAAATGTGAGATAAAGTAAGAGTCGTAAAATGATTTTTAAAGTCATCTATAGACCTTACTTGTTAAGATAAATGTTATAGGAAATTTAAAAATAGGAGGTACATAATGAATTTAAAACAAATTCAAAAAAGAAGTTTGGCAAAATAAATTAAATAAAGGATTTAATACTACAAATGTAGAAAAAGAGTTTTGCTTTTTATATGGAGAAGTAGCAGAAGCCTTTGATGCTTACAGAAAGAAAAAAGATGATTTAAATGAAGAATTAGCAGATATTGCAATTTATTTACTTGGTCTATCTGAAATGTTGGGATTTGATTTAGAAGATGAGATTATGAAGAAAGTTTCTAAGAATGAGAAACGAGTATATAAAAATATTGATGGTACAAACATTAGAGTAAGTGACTAAAATTTATATATATAAAAGGACTGTAGTGACAAAGCAACACAGTCCTTAATCTATTTATATGAGGATCTTCACACTTAACAGTGAACCTTCCTCACTAATAATATATGTAAAATAAAAAAATATATGCAGATAAAATAAAAAAGATTTTGTTATAAAAACCATTATCTTGTATAATAATATAAAAGAGAGTTGATAAATATGAATAAAAATGAACTAATAAGAAAATTAACAAGTCAAAAAGAAGAAATATTAAGTCTATGGAGGTCACTTTGACATTGATAACAAAATAAAAAAAGAAAAAGAATTAGAACAAGAAACTACCAAAGCTGACTTTTGGACTAATAACATTAATGCTGAAGAAATTTTTTCTGAACTTAAAAACATTAAAAGCCAAACAGAGAGTTTAATTACCATTAAAGATAAGGTTTTTAATCTTCTAGACTTATTAGAGATACTTGATGAAACAAAAGATAGTGACTTACTAGAAACTATAGAAGAAGATAGCAAGAATATAGAAGAAAACTTAGAAGAACTAAATATTTATCTTCTTTTAAATGGTAAATACGATCAAAATAATTGTATTATAGAAATTCACCCTGGAGCCGGAGGAACTGAAAGTTGTGACTGGGCCAATATGCTTTACAGAATGTATACACGATACTGTGAAAGAAAAAACTATAAGCTAGAACTCTTAGATTACCAAGCTGGTGATGTTGCAGGTTTAAAAAGTGTTAGCTTTAAAGTCAAAGGAGATTATGCTTATGGTTATTTAAAAAATGAAAAAGGTGTTCATCGTCTTGTTAGACTTTCTCCATTTGATTCTTCTAATCGTCGTCATACCTCTTTTGCAAGTGTTGATGTTACTCCAGAGATAAATGATGCGATTAATATTGATATAAATGAAAAAGATTTAAGAATTGATGTCTATCGGTCGCAAGGAGCAGGTGGTCAAGGCGTAAACACTACAGATAGTGCTGTCAGAATTACCCATTTACCTACTAAAATTGTTGTAACTTGTCAAAATGAGCGTAGTCAAATTCAAAATAAAGAACAAGCCTTAAAAGTATTAAAAAGTAAGTTATATGTATTAGAAGAACAAAAAAAGGAACAAGAACTAGCTAAAGAAAAAGGAGAACAAACGAATATTGATTTTGGTTCCCAAATTAGAAGTTATATTCTTCATCCTTATTCCTTAGTTAAAGATCATCGTACGAATTATGAAAGTAGTAATGTTAAAGCCGTTTTAGATGGAGAGTTAGATAAATTTATTGAAGCAAGTTTAAAAGGAGGCTTACATGAAACCACTAAAGAAAGTTAATAAAAAAGAAAAAACCAAAAGCAAACTAAAAGTAAAAGAAATAATTGAATTTACTATTGGTTGTCTTTTTGTTGCTCTAGCTTTCAACCTCTTTATGTCTCCTAATAATTTAGTCGCAGGAGGAGTTAGCGGTTTTTCTTTAATTATTAAACATTTCTTTGGTATTGATTCTTCAACAATAATCTTTATCAGTAATATCTTTTTAATTATCCTATCCTATTTTGTATTAGGAAAACAAGTTACCAAAGCTAATATTCTAGGTTCAATTCTTTTCCCTGTCTTTGTAGAACTAACTGAGCATTTATCAACCTATATAAGTTTTCAACAAAGTGAAATGCTCTTAGTAGCTATCTTTGGTGGTCTTTTACAAGGCATTGGTGCTGGTTTAATCTTCCGGGTTGGTTATTCCACTGGAGGTACAGACATTTTAAATATGATAATCTCGAAAATATTTAAAATAAGTTTAGGCCGCAGTATGCTTTTTACGGATGGCTTAATAATTCTAGGTGGTAGTGTAGTCTTTGGTTTTAATCGCCTAATGTACTCCTTAATAGTATTATACTTGATTTCCTATATGACTGATAAAGTTGTCCTTGGTATCTCTGACTCTAAAGCATTTTATATTATCACTGCTGAAGAGGAAAAAGTTAAAGATTTTATTATCAAGGAATTAAATCACGGCGTTACAGTCTTTAATGCCAAAGGTGGTTATAACTTAGATAATCAAACAGTATTAATGAGTGTTATTCCTACAAGAGAATACTATAAATTAAAAGAAGGAATCCATAAAATTGATCCTAAAGCCTTCTTTATGGTTATGGATTCTTATGAAGTAAAAGGTGGTAAATGATATGCAAGAAAAAATGTGGTACCGATATAGTGTTTTATTAGTAAGTTTGTTTTTGTCAGCGTTAGTTTTTAATCTCTTTTTATATCCTACATCCTTAGTAACAGGAGGTATGAACGGTGTTGCTATAATTATTAACCATATAATAGAAATAGATCCTGCTCTCATAATTTTTATAGGTTCACTCCTTCTTCTAGGTTTAAGTTATCTATTTTTAGGTTTAGATCAAACTGCTGGTTCTGTTGTTGCTACGATTGTCTATCCAATTTTTGTTGAACTGACAGAACCAATTGCCAAACTAATAGTTATAGACACCTCAGATTTAATCTTAATGAGTATTCTAATAGGTATTTTATTAGGAATAACCAACGGCCTAATGTATAAAGTTGGTTTTAGTAATGGTGGTCTCAATGTTATTAGCCAAATTCTTTATAAGTATTTTCGTATATCCCTAAGTAAAACAACCATGGTTATTAATTTTATTGTTGTCTTAATTGGTGGCTTTTACTTTGGCTTTAATATGGTTCTCTATGCCTTAGTTATAATTTATATTAGTGGGTTTGTAATAGATAAAGTTATTTTAGGCATATCTAATAATAAAGCCTTCTATATTACTACCACCAAAGATGAAGAAGTTAAAGACTATTTAATAAATACTCTTCATCATACCGTTACCATTTTTGATGTTAAAGGGGGCTTTCTTGAAAAGAAACGTAAAGTCTTACTAGCAGTTATTCCCACTCGAGATTATTTCCGTTTAAAAGAAGGAATAAAAGAAATTGACCCTAAAGCCTTTTTTGTCGCTACTGATGCCTATGAGGTAAAAGGTGGAAAATAAAAAAGCAATATTTATAAGAGTGAATTGCCCAAACGGTTCACTTTTTTATTTTCTATCCTTAATTTTCCCAAATTTTAACTATATACAGATCTTGTCGAAATATGTTATACTATAATGGATTAAGATTGTGAAAGTGATGGTGATGATAAAACCAATGGATTTAATTAGAGTTAGAAATGTTAACAAGCAATATAAAAATGGTGTTACTGCTATTTATGATTTGAGTTTAAATATAAAAAAAGGTTCTTTTGTTTTTGTAATTGGAGGTTCTGGTTCAGGAAAAAGTACCTTTATAAAAATGCTTTATCGTGAAGAAAAACCAACCAGTGGTGAAATTATCGTTGGTGGTATTAATGTTGCTAAACTTCGTAACGCTAAAGTATATAAATTAAGAAGAAAACTAGGTATTGTCTTCCAAGATTACCGTTTATTACCAAAACAAACTGTTTATGAAAATGTTGCTTTTGCCATGGAGGTACTTGGTTCTCCAAAACAAGAGACAAGGCGTAAAGTTTTAAAAGCCTTAGAATTAGTAGGCCTTAAAGGTAAAATCCATAACTATCCAGATCAACTATCAGGAGGAGAACAACAACGTGTTGCCATTGCTAGAGCTATCGTTAATGAACCAAAGATTCTTCTTTGTGACGAACCAACAGGAAATCTAGATCCTGAACGTAGTATCGAAATTGTTAAGGTTCTAGATGAAATCAATAAAACCTGTGGTACTACTATTATAATGGCAACCCATGATAAAGATATAGTTAATACTATGCAAAAAGAAATTATTTTACTAAAAGATGGTCGCCTTATTAAACATGCTGAAAAAGGAGGCTATGAAGAATGAAATTTTTAAGACTATTAAAACGAAGCATTAGAGAAGCCTTTAAGAGTGTCTTTAGAAACTTTAGTTTATCTCTTGCCTCTATCTCTTGTATTACGATTACTTTAATTATCGTTGCCGCTTCTATTATCATAACTTTTAATCTTCAAAACTTTACTAGTGAAATGGAAAAAGATTTAACGATTGTCGTTTTCTTAGATAACAATATTAATGAAGAAGAAATAGATACCTTAATGACAGAATTAAGAGACATGTCTAATGTTGAATCATTAACTTACCAAAGTAAAGCTTCTATCAAAGAAGAAATGCGTAAAGAAAGTGAAGTCTTTGATGAGGTTATGAGTACTTGGAGTGATGAAGATAATCCTTTAAAAGATACTTTTCAAATTAAAGTTAAAGATGTAGAAAAGATTAGTGATACTGCTGAAAGTATTGAAAAAATGGAAGAGGTTAGCTCTGTTAAATATGGTGAAGGAATGGTAGATAATCTGCTCCTAGCGTTTGAATCAATTCAAAAGATATCTTATGGTGTCGTTATCGCTCTTGTCTTAGTAACTGTCTTCTTAATTATTAATACAATTAAGTTGACAATTTTCTCAAGAAAAAGAGAAATTTCGATTATGCGTTTAGTTGGTGCTAGTAACTTTATGATTAAAACTCCATTTATTGTTGAAGGTATGGTTTTAGGTATGTTTGGTTCTATTATACCAATTCTTATTATTTGTTTTGGTTATGTTGCTTTATATGACCATACAAATGGTTATCTTTATAGCCAAATGATAACTCTCATTGAACCAGAACCATTTATTTACATGATATCTGGAATTATTCTTGTTATTGGTATTATCGTAGGTATGGTAGGATCTGCATCTGCTGTTAGAAAATACTTAAAAATATAAAGAGTAAAAGGAGGTATTCATGAATAAACATAAGATAATTGCTAGTAGTTTAATTATTCTCATAGTAGCTAGTTATATCATCTGGCCAGTCAGTACGAATGCCAAAACTATTAAAGAATTTGAAGCTGAGGTTGAAAAGTTTACTCAAGACTTAGAGAATAAAGAAAATCAAATTGCCAAGAACGATGCTGAGGTAGCTGAAATTGAACGGAATATAACTAATATTGAAAATCAAATTACTACAACTCAAAATGAGATTTCTTCAATTGAGCAGGAAATAGAAAAATCTAATTCCCAAATAGCTGAAAAAAGCGAAGAAAGTAAAAGTCTTTTCCAATATATTCAAGTTAGTGAAGGGGAAAATGCTTACTTAGAATATGTTTTCGGTGCTACAAGTATAACTGATATGGTTTATAGAATGGCTATTGTTGAACAGTTAACTGAATATAATAATCAAATAATGACGGAATTAACTAAGTTAGTAGAAGAAAATGAAACAAGAAAAAATGAACTTGCTAGTAAGAATGAAGAACTTCAACAACTTACTGTAGAACTTGAAAAAGAACAAGCAAGAATCAATGCTGACACCGCTGCTATTAAAGAAGCCATGCCAAGTGTTGAACAACAATTAAAGTCAGCTAAAGAAAACTTAGAATACTTAAGAAGCTTAGGTTGTGGTGAAAACGAAGATAAAGATGCTTGTATTTACCGTGTAAACCAAAGTGGTTCCGGTGGTAGTGCTATTGTTCCATCTGTTGATGGTTTCTATCGTCCTATGGTAAGTGGTTATGTTACCCAAAACTTTGGTAATGCTGGTCATATGGGAATTGACTTAGGAAATAGAAATAATCCGACTATTGAAATATATCCTATCGCTAGTGGTGTTGTCTTTGCTAAATACTATGACAATGCTGGTGCTCTTGTTTTAAAAATAAGACACAATGTTAATGGCCGTTATATCTATTCCACCTATGCCCATCTTTCCGCTTGGTATGTTAATGTTGGTGACTTAGTTACTCCAAATACCGTTATTGGTCGTATGGGAAGTACTGGTAACTCTAGTGGCCCTCATCTTCACTTAGAGGTAACAACCTGTGATTGGAATAAAGGAGGGGGTTGTACTTGGACTCAATATCAAAATAGTACTATAAATCCTCGTCAATATGTTGGTTTTCCATCAGGTTTGTACTCATGGTGGTATAGTAGATAATATATAAGAAGCTTAGGCTTCTTTTTTGTATGTTTAGAATTTACATTAGTTACTTGTCCAAATAATACATATTGTTAAAAAAAATAAATAATGATAGAATAGTCATGAATTTTACTATATTCAAAGGAGGAAAATATGTTCAAATTAGTATCAAAGTTTAAGCCCAGTGGTGATCAACCAGAAGCCATAAAAGAGTTAGTTGAAGGAATTAAAGAAGGTAAGAAAGAACAAGTTTTACTAGGAGCAACTGGTACTGGTAAAACATTTACTATGGCCAATGTCATCGCAGAGGTTAATAAACCGACCTTAATCCTTGCACATAATAAAACTCTAGCAGGACAATTATATTCTGAAATGAAAGAGTTATTTCCTGAAAATAATGTTGAATACTTTGTCTCATACTATGACTACTATCAACCAGAAGCTTATGTTCCTAGTACTGATACTTATATCGAAAAAGACTCATCTATAAACGATGAAATCGATGAATTGCGTCATGCTGCTACTTCTGCTTTACTATCATCAAAAGATACTATTGTTGTCGCTAGTGTTTCCTGTATCTACGGTATTGGTGAGGTTGAAGAATACAAAAAGAAAATGTTAACTTTAAGAGTAGGAGAAGAAATAGATCGTAATGATGTTCTTGTCAAACTTGTTGAAATGCAATATGAACGAAACGATTTAGACTTTCATCGTGGTACTTTTAGAGTAAGAGGAGATGTCCTAGAGATTATTCCAACAAATCAAAATCAAACCGGATACCGTATTGAATTCTTTGGTTCCGAAATAGATCGTATTAGTGAAATAGATGTCTTAACAGGTCATGTTTTAAATAACAAAAAAAATATCAGTATTTTCCCTGCCAGTCATTTCGTTATTAGTGATGACAAACTTAAAGAAGCAATTAAAAGGATAAAAAAGGAACTACAAGAACGTTTAGCTGAACTTAAGAGTGAAAACAAACTTTTAGCAGCTGAACGTCTTGAACAAAGAACCAACTATGATCTTGAAATGTTAGAAGAAACTGGTTTTTGTCATGGTATTGAAAACTATTCTGCTCCTATGGCTGGCCGTAAGCCTGGAGAAACTCCTACGACTCTTATAGATTTCTTTGGTGACGACTTTCTTCTTTTAGTTGATGAATCCCATGTTACCTTACCTCAAGTTCGTGGTATGTATAACGGTGATAGAGCTCGTAAGCAAAACCTTGTTGATTATGGTTTCCGTCTTCCTAGTGCCCTTGACAACAGGCCTTTAAAATTTGATGAATTTGAAAAAAAGATTAAACAAGCTATATACGTTTCTGCTACTCCAGGTGATTATGAACTTGCTAAAACTAATGGTCACTATGTTGAACAGATTATTAGACCAACTGGACTTTTAGATCCAACGATTGAGGTTAGAAAAACTGAAGGCCAAATTGATGATTTAGTTGGAGAAATTAATGAACGTATTAAGAAAAATGAACGTGTCTTAATTACAACTTTAACGATTAGAATGAGTGAAGAATTAACTAACTACTTAAAAGATCTTGATATTAAAGTAGCATATCTTCATACTGAAATAAAAACTCTTGAACGTTTACAAATAATTCATGATTTAAGAACAGGAGTTTATGATGTAGTTGTTGGTATTAACCTTCTAAGAGAAGGAATTGATATTCCCGAGGTTTCCCTAATTGCTATACTTGATGCAGATAAAGAAGGTTTCTTACGAAGCGAACGTAGTTTAATCCAAACGATAGGTCGTTGTGCTCGTAATGCCAATGGTCATGTCATTATGTATGGTGATAAAATTACCGATAGTATGGATAAAGCGATTAAAGAAACTCATCGTCGTCGAAAGATCCAAGAAACTTATAATAAAGAACATGGTATTGTTCCTAAAACTATTCAAAAAGAAATAAGAGATGTTATCAGTAATATTGACACAACTAACACGGTAAAACCTACTAAGAAATTAACGAAGAAAGAAAGAATGTTAGAAATTGAAAAGATTGAAAGTGAAATGAAAGAAGCTGCTAAGAATCTTGACTTTGAAAGAGCAATGGAATTAAGAGATATCTTATTTGAAATGAAAAGTGAGGGATAGATGAAAAAGAAAAGATTTAATCGCATCTATGTAGAAATAACAAATAAATGTAATCTTTCCTGTTCCTTTTGCCCTAAGACTAAAAGACCATTAAAAGAAATGACCGTAAAAGACTTTTCTCTAATCATTACTAAAATTAAAGACTATACCAATACCATTTGTTTACATGTTAAAGGTGAACCGCTGCTTCATCAAAAACTAGATGAGATTTTATCTATATGTGATGATAATAACATTAATGTAAGTCTTACAACTAATGGCACTCTTTTAAAAAGTAAGATTAGTGTATTAAAGAGTCATAAATCACTCTCTAAAATACATATCTCCTTAAATGCTGAAACAAATAATTTAGACTATTCTGTTAATATCTTTAAACCAGTCTCTACTTTTCCACAGGATAAGATAATTATCTACCGCCTTTGGGCTCAAAAATCTTCTCTTTTAGATAAGAAATCCACAGAAATTGTGGAAAAACTAAAAGAATATTATCATTTATCAGAAGAAACTGTTGAAAACATCAAGAATAATAAGAATACTAAAATAGATATCAACAAATATGTGGATAAAGATTTTCTATTTACTTGGCCTAGTAGTACATCTGAAGAAACAACTCATAACTTTTGTGAAGGTTTAAAAAGTCAAATAGCTATATTAGTTGATGGCACAGTAATACCTTGTTGTCTAGATGATGAAGGTAAAATTCCGCTTGGAAATATTTTTGCTGAAGATTTAGTAACTATTTTAAATAAAGATAAAACTAAAAAAATCATAAAAGGCTTTCAAGACAATAAATGTGTAGAAAAACTCTGTCAGTCTTGTCAATACAAAAATAGATTTAAATAAAATACTAATTTGTAAAAAAAACAAAATGATTAAAAAGTTACAAAACGACTTTTGGCGAAAGCTAATTTTGGAAGCTGGCGGTGTGGTTTTAGAAGAAAAGTCTATGCATTATATGTCAAAAGCTAAAAGATTATTAAATTTTAAAAAGTATTTCAGACCATACCCCTATAGAATATTTGTTATAAAATCATCAAATAAAATTTAATGTGTGCTATAATGATTAATATATAGGAGTTGATAAAAATGGCAAAGTTTGAAAAAGAAATTAAAGTTTTAGATATTAATGTCGAAGAGACAATATCTAAATTAAAAAAGATTGGTGCAACAGATAAAGGAAAAAAAGAACAAAAAATATATACTTATGATATACCTACTATATATTATAGATATTTGGAAATAAAGAGTTTGTTAAAATCTGATAATGAATTACTAATTAATGTTTCAATGGGCAAATTAAAAGTGCTTTTAGATGAGCTTGAAGATTTAATTGATAACGATATGTTAGATAAAATATGTAGTGAAATGGACATAAAGAGAATTAAAGACTTATTAAGTATTAAAAAGGAAGATATTCTTGAGAAGTTTGAAAACAGTAAAACTTTTAATAATATTGTTAAAGAAAAATTAATTAATCCTAATAAATGGATTAGACTTAGAAAAAGTAATGATACAATTGAATTGACTGTTAAACATATATATCAAAAGTCAAATGATAAAATACAGAAGGTAAAAGAGTATGAAACTAATGTATCTGACTTTGAGGAAACAAATAGAATTTTAACGAGTATTGGGATAATAAGAAGAAATTATCAAGAAAAAGAAAGACATAGTTTTAAATACAAAGATGCTGACATAGAAATTGATATATGGCCTCTTTTAGAGCCATATATGGAGATAGAATGTGACAGTGAAAATACAATTGCTGAAATATTAAAGAAACTAGAATTAGAAAATAAAGAAATTGTATCTATAAATACAGAACAATTGTATAAAAGAAAAGATATAGATGTTTTAAAAATTTCTGATTTAAGATTTTAAATGTTATTAATGGAGGTAACTTTATGGGGGAACGAGGAAATAAAAAAGTTGATTTTATTGCAAGTGATAATATGATTAATAAAGCATTAGATAAATATAAGAAAAATAGCAAAGTATATACTAAAATTTTAGAGGCTTTGCAAATTTTAGGAAGCTTTAATGATAAGATAGTAATTGATTTGTATGAAATAAAAGAAGAAAATAACGATTATACTATTAAGGTATGGTGCTGTGATGAAAATAGTAATATATTTATATTTACATTATTTTCTACATTAAAGAATAATATGTTAGTACTTTATAGAATAACTGATGATAAGGAAGAAAAATATAATTTGTCATTATTAAAGAAATATGCTTTAACAAAGGATAATATAGCTTTAGCAAGAACTTCAAAAGTATATAATCATAAATATGGCAGATTAATTACTGATGATGAAAGCTTTTATAGTTTGTTTTTAAGCAATAATCAATGTTACCAAATAATTATTGACTATATTGTTAAACCAAATGAATTATTAAGTAAAAACATCATTTTCTCATTAAATAATTGTGATACCTCTCCAACATTTCAAAGTTATATGGATATTTTTTATAATATAATAAAACAAAAAAATTTAAATTTTAACCAAGTATATATTTATGCATATAAGGATTTTGAAAAAATAACAGCATTAAATATTAATAATAAAGAATATTAAAAGAAAAACTTTATAGTGGAAACAGTAATATTTGAGGTGGAAAATGATGAGTAGTAAAAGAAAATTAAATGGATTAGAAGAAACAATAAACGATAACAACATTATGGAGGTAATTGATATTTTTCAATTACAAAAAGGCTTAATTGTGCTAGGGTGTATTATTGGTAAAAAAAATAATGCTTATAAAGTATATCTTTACATAGAAAAAGATAATAATATAATTTCTAAATTATATGAAAAAAAGTTTTCTTTAGAAAATAAAGATAATGCTATGGCATATTTTTCTAACCTAAAGAAAATGGTTACCCTTAATAGCAATGAAGTAGTAAATTTGATATAGTAATTGAAAGTGCTTAGGCATTTTCTTTTATTGAAGTAAATTTGGTGTGAATTTGGTGTAAATTTATAGTTGATATTGATTTGTCAAGTGATATAATATGATTAAATTGAAATTATTCCAATTAATAATAAAATACTAATTTGTAAAAAAACATTGACTTAACGACAACTTTATGATAATGTACAAGTAAGCACTGAGAAGTGTTTTTCTTTTAGAAAAAAATGAAGGAAGAGATTTGTATGACAAAGAAGAATCTAGAAACAAAAAACAAAAAAAATACTACAAAACAAACAACAAAGAAAAAAGAAGAAAAAGTAAATATTTTTACTAAAATTGGTAACTTTATTAAAGGAGTTAAAACAGAATTTAAAAGAATTAAATGGCCAAGTAAAAAAGAGTTAATTAAATATTCAGTTGTTACAATTATCTTTATAATTTTTTGTGCTTTATTCTTTTATTTAATCGATATAATTATCGCTGCTTTACACTCATTATTTAGTTAGAAAGGAAAGTATTAAAGTATTATGGAAAAACAATGGTATGTCGTTAACACTTATTCTGGACATGAAAAGAAAGTTCAAGAAAAACTTTTAATGCGCGCTGAATCTATGAATATGCAAGATTATATATTCCGTGTTATTGTCCCTGAACAAGAAGAAACAGAAATAAAAGATGGTGTAAAAAAAACTAAAGTCAAAAAACTATTCCCTGGCTATATTCTAGTTGAAATGATTATGACTGATGAAGCTTGGTACGTTGTTCGTAATACTCCTGGTGTTACAGGTTTTATTGGTTCAAGTGGTAAAGGAGCTAAACCTACTCCATTACAACCTAGTGAAGTTGATCATGTCTTAAAGAATATGGGTATTAGTAGAATAGATATTGATAAAGAACTAAAACCTGGTACTAAAGTAAAAATTATCGATGGTCCATTTACAGGTATGTATGGTGTTATCGAAGAGGTTGATAGTGCTAATGAAAAAATTGTTCTTAATGTTGATTTGTTTGGTCAAGAAACTCAAGTTGAGGTTGAATTGACTCAGATTGAAAAAGCATAAAAAGTATTGTAAAATCACAAGAGTTATGCTATTATTTAAGAGCTATATAAATTTTTTATATAGATTTAATTAGTGGGAAGCAAAAAAGTGAAAAAACTAATTCCATAATCCAACCATAATAAATACTATAAAAGTATGGAATGTATGGAATGTGTGGAATGTGTGGAATGCTATCAGAACCACTCGCGAAAACGAGTAAGAAAGGATGTGTTTTTCGTGGCAAAGAAAGAAGTTGTAAAGAAAATTAAACTACAAATTCCTGCAGGAAAAGCAACCCCTGCTCCACCAGTTGGTACAGTTTTAGGACCTGCTGGAATCAATTTACAGGAATTTTGTACAAAATATAATGATGCAACAAGAGATAAGATGGGAGATATTTTACCAGTTGAAATTTCTGTTTATGATGACAGAAGCTTTGACTTTGTAATAAAAACTCCACCAGCAGCTTTCTTAATTAAGAAATATGCTAAAATAAACAAAGGATCTACTAAAGGATCTAATGAAACAGTTGCAACTTTAACAGATGCTCAAGTTACAGAAATAGCTGAAACTAAATTACCAGATTTAAACTGCTATGATTTAGAAGCTGCTAAGAAAACAGTTATTGGAACTGCTAAGAACATGGGCGTTGCTGTTGAAACAAAAGAAAATTAATAAATACTCAACATATAGGTTATGCCTATGTGGGAGGAAAGAGCACTAATTGCTTACCCGAATAACCACATAAGGAGGAAAAATAATGAAGAAGAAAAGTAGAAAATATCAAGAAGCTGCTTCTAAAATAGAAAAAGGTAAAGCATATACTAAAGAAGAAGCTGTTAAATTAGTTAAAGAAACTAGTATAACTAAGTTTGATTCATCTGTTGAAGTAGCTATGAACTTAAATCTTGATACTAAAAAAGCTGATCAACAACTAAGAGGTGCTATTGTTCTACCTAAAGGAACTGGTAAAACAAATCGTGTCCTAGTTATCGCTAAAGGTGACAACGCTAAAGCTGCTGTTGCTGCTGGAGCTGACTATGTTGGTGATCAAGACTATTTAGAAAAAATAGAGAAAGAAAATTGGTTTGAATTTGATACTATGATTGCTACTCCAGATATGATGCCATTACTTGGTAAACTTGGACGTGTTTTAGGACCAAAAGGTTTAATGCCAAACCCTAAAACTGGTACAGTTACTACTGATGTAGCAAAAGCTGTAACTGAAGCTAAAGCTGGACGTGTTGAATATCGTACCGATAGTTATGGAAATATCCATGCGTTAATTGGTAAGGTTTCTTTTAGTGAAGAAGATCTACTAGCAAACTTACAAGCTTTTGTATCACAAATAATTAAAATTAAACCAACAACTGTAAAAGGTGACTATATTAAAAACATATCTATTTCATCTACTATGGGTCCTGGAATTAAAATTGCAATTAATTCTTTTGACAAATAGAGATTTATAGAATATAATAAACATGAAATTTCGTTAATCAGTGCCAAAGACAGTAGGTAATTTGTAAATCCTACCGAGGACTACTTAAATAAATAAAAAGTTCTTGGTAGTATACTGAGAACTTTTTTGCACTGACTAAGAAAATTAGGAGGGAAGAAAATGGCTAATCAAAAAATCTTAGCTAAAAAGCAAGAAGTTATTGATGAGATTAAAGATAAAGTTAATAATAGTTCAAGCTTTGTTCTATTTGATTATCGTGGTCTAACTGATGCTGAGATTAAAGAGTTAAGAAGAGCTCTAAGAAATGCTGATGCCAATTATAAAGTATATAAAAATACTTTAATGGCTCGAGCTTTTAACGATTTAAACATTGATCTATCTAGTGCTCTTGAAGGTCCAAGTGCTTTTGCTTATAGTACTGATCAAATAGCTCCAATTAAAGTTTTATCAGATTTTGCAAAAGACCATGAAGCTTTAATCTTAAAAATAGGTTATGTTGATGGTGAAATTGCTGATAACAAAAAACTTGCAGAGTATGCAACTATTCCATCAAGAGATGGCTTACTTACTATGCTTGCTGGTGGTATGATAGGACTTGTTCGCGACCTATCTATCTGCTTAAACTTATATTGTGAACAAAAAGAAGAAAAGTAAAATAGGAGGAATACAAAATGGCAAAATTAACAAAAGAAGAATTTATTAGCTCATTAAAAGAAATGAATCTTTTAGAAATTAAAGAATTAGTAGACGCAATGAAGGAGGAATTTGGTGTTGATCCATCTGCTGTAGCTGTTGCTGCTCCTGCTGCTGGTGCTGCTGAAGATGCTGCTCCTGCAACAGTTAGTATCGCAATTGCTGAAGCTGGTGCTGCTAAAGTTGCAGTTATTAAAGTAGTTCGTGAAATTACTGGTTTAGGATTAAAAGAATCTAAAGATTTAGTTGATAATCCTGGAACACCAATTAAAGAAAACATTTCTAAAGAAGAAGCTGATGAAATCAAAGCTAAATTAGAAGAAGCTGGCGCTACTGTTGAAATTAAATAAGTAGCTACATTAGGACTTTAATAAGTCCTTTTTTCTTGCTATAATTTAGAAAAGGTGAAGAAAAATGATTTGTCATAATTGTCAAAAAGAATATAATAACAATTTACTAAGTTGCCCTAATTGTGGTGCTGTGAACAGAAAAGCTTATAAAGACATTGAAACTAAAGAGATAAAAGCAAAAATAATAGATAGTTTTTTTCAAGATCTTAAAACACCACCCAAGAGTTTTATTAAAGAGTTTCCCTTATTAGTGCTTGCCATAATAATTTTTGCTGCCGCTTATTTTCTAAACATTTATTATTTTACAAAATTAGAACCTGAATCTTTTCTTTTTCAAATAATGACTAATTATTCATTATGGATTTTGATATTTACACCTCTAGCAATCTATCCCTATTATCGTAAAATTTCTCTTACCTCAGTAATACTAAATATTTATTTTGCTATTTTCATCTTTATTAGTCTTGCTTTTCCATTCTTTTTGGAACTCATGAGTAGTAACAACACTGGTTTCTATTTACTATTACTGCTTGTTCCTCTTCTATTTGCTTTCTGTTTATTCATTATAAAAAAGACAGGAACATATATCAAAAATAAACTTTTAAACCATCATGTTATAACATACTTACTCTTTATGCTAGCAACTTTATACCTTCTAATTACCCTAATAATCATAATAATTAGACAACTTTTCTGACAAATATACTCCAAACGATAAAAAAAGTGAGAAAAAATATTGACTAAATGAAAAAAATGCTGTACTATAACATCACGAAAGGAGACAACTATACATTTATTGTAAATAGTTGTCTCTTTCTTTGTTTGGAGTGTTGCTAATGAGTCATTATTTTGAAAATGATCAGAATTTGGCTAGTAATTTAAAAAAAACCACCACCACCTTATTTAATAAACAATTTACTTTTTACACTGATAATGGTGTTTTTGCTAAAAAGGGATTGGACTACGGTAGTAGATTGCTCTTAGAAAGTTTACCATATCAAGACATAAAAGGAAATGTTTTAGATGTTGGCTGCGGCTATGGCGTTTTAGGAATTATTATTAATAAACTAACAAATTGCCAAACCGATATGATTGATGTTAATAAAAGAGCCATCCATTTGACCTTGAAAAACATCAAAGAAAATAATTGCCAAAATACTACTGCTTTCTATAGTGATTGTTATTCTGCTGTAACTAAGAAATATCAAACCATTATTACTAATCCACCAATTAGAGCAGGTAAAAAAATAGTTTATGAAATTCTATTTAAAGCTAAAGAACATTTAGAGAAAGATGGTACTTTATATCTTGTTATTCGTAAAGAACAAGGAGCTAAATCGACAATTACTGACTTAAAAAAAGAATATGATGTAACTATTATAAATAAAAGTAAAGGTTTTTTTATAATTAAAGCTAAAAACTGTGAAAACTAATGAAAAGTTGTTGACTTGTTGAAGAATTTATGTTAATAATATAAATTGGCAACGTATTATTTTTAATAATAAAATAAAGAAAACTATGGTATTGGGGTGAATTTGCGTGTCATATAAAATTGTAAAATATGGTAAAAAAAGAGAAAGAAGAAACTATTCAAAAATTAGAAATACTTATGAACTAAAAGATTTGCTAGAAGTTCAAAAAAAATCATATGATTGGTTTATTACAACTGGTATTAAAGAAGTGTTTGAAGATTTATTTCCAGTTGAAAACTTTTCAGGAACCTTATCATTAGAGTTTGGTGATTATCATTTTGATGAACCAAGATACTCTATTAAAGCGAGTAAAGATCGTGAAACTACTTATGCAGCACCACTAAAAGTTGAAGTGCGTCTTTTTAATCGTGAAACAGGCGAGGTTAAAGAACAAGAGATTTTCTTAGGCGATATGCCAATTATGACTGACAGTGCTACCTTTATTATCAATGGAGCAGAACGTGTTATTGTCTCACAATTAGTTAGATCACCTAGTGCGTATTTTAATAGAGAAATAGATAAAAATGGTCGTGAATTAATTACATCGCAAATTATTCCAACTCGTGGTACTTGGTTAGAATTTGAAGCAGATGCTCGTGATGTTTTATATGTAAGAATAGATAGAACTAGAAAAGTAACCTTAACAACTCTTCTAAGAGCTTTTGGTCTTTCTAGTGATGAAGATATTCTAGCTTTATTTGGTGAAGATGATTACTTAAAAAATACTATCCAAAAAGATTCAACTAAAAACTTAGATGAAGCTTTAATTGAAATTTATGAAAAATTAAGACCAGGCGAACCTGCAACTCTTGATTCATCAAAGAACCACATTATTACAAGATTTTTTGATGAATTTAGATATGATTTAGCTAAAGTAGGACGTTATAAATTTAATCGTAAGTTAAATGTTGTTGACCGTCTTTTAAATCAAACTCTAGCTGAAGATATTATTGTAGATGGTAACGTCATTTATCCAACAGGAACCGTTGTTACAAAAGATGTTTTAAATAACTTAAAAGAGGTTTTTGCTAATGGTTATGGTGTTTGTGAGGTTAAAATTAATGAAGATTTAGACACTTACAATAAAATTCAAAAAGTTACAATCTTTGATCCTAACGATAAAAAACAAAAACTTATTGTCATTGGTAATGATCAAACAATTGATTCTAAACGTCTAACTATTTCTGATGTTTATGCTGCAACATCATACTATTTAAATCTTTTACATGGCGTAGGTAATTTTGATGAAATCGATCACTTAGGTAATCGCCGTGTTAGACAAGTAGGAGAACTTCTTCAAAATCAATTCCGTATTGGTGTTTCTAGAATGGAAAGAGTTATTCGTGAGCGAATGACTACTCAAGAAATGGAAGAGGTAACACCTAAAACCTTAATTAATATAAGACCAGTTACAGCAGCCATGAAAGAGTTCTTTGGTTCTTCACAATTATCACAATTCATGGACCAAACTAATCCTATCGCTGAACTTACTAATAAACGTCGTCTTTCTGCTTTAGGACCAGGTGGACTTTCTCGTGATCGTGCTGGTGTTGAGGTTCGTGACGTTAATGCCTCTCACTATGGTAGAATTTGTCCAATTGAGTCTCCAGAAGGTCAGAATATCGGACTTATTACCTCTTTGGCAAGCTATGCTAAAATCGATGAATATGGTTTCATTATGACACCATATCGTAAAGTAGAAAACTGTAAAATTACTGATGAGGTTGTTTACTTAACTGCTGACGAAGAACAAGATTATATTATTTCTCAATCAACAGTTACAACAGATGAAAACAACGTTATTATTGATAGTCAAGTAGCAGCTAGATTTAAAGATGAAAATATCCTAGCTAAACCAGAACAAGTTGACTACATCGATGTATCGCCTCAACAAGTTGTCTCAGTTACGACAAGTTGTATTCCATTCCTAGAACATGATGACGCAACTCGTGCTTTGATGGGAGCTAACATGCAACGTCAAGCTATGCCATTATTAAAAACAGAAGCCCCATTCATTGGTACTGGTGTTGAGCACATTGCTGCTAAAGATTCAGGTGTTTGTATTATTGCTAAAGCTGATGGTATTGTTGACTATGTTGATGCCAAGAAAATCATTATTGCTAATGCGAAAGGTAAAGATACTTACTACTTAGCAAATTTTGAACTAGCTAACTCTAGTATCTGCTCACATCAAAGACCAATTGTAAGAGTAGGAGATAAAGTAGCTAAAGGTGATATTATTGCCGATGGTAATAGCTGTGATAATGGTGAACTTGCTTTAGGTAAAAACGTTGTTGTCGCTTTCATGACTTACAATGGTTATAACTACGAAGATGCCGTAATCTTAAATGAAAACCTTGTTAAAGATGATAAATATACCTCATTACATCTAGAAGATTATGAAATGCAATGCCGTGAAACTAAATTAGGACCTGAGGAAATTACTCGTGATATTCCTAATGTTAGTGAAGAAGCTAAGAAAAATCTTGATGAAAACGGTATTGTTACTATTGGAACAGAGGTAAAAGAAGGCGATATCCTTGTTGGTAAAGTAACTCCAAAAGGTATGGCTGAATTAACAAGTGAAGAAAAATTACTACATGCCATCTTTGGTGAAAAAACTCGTGAAGTTCGTGATACCTCTTTACGTGTACCACATGGTGGAGATGGTATTGTTCATGATATTAAAATTTATTCTCGTAAAGATAATGATGAATTACCAGCTGGAGTATCTAAAGTAATTAGAGTATATATTATTCAAAAACGTAAAATTCAAGTTGGTGATAAGATGTCTGGTCGTCATGGTAACAAAGGTGTTATTTCCTTAATCTTACCACAAGAAGATATGCCATATTTACCAGATGGACGTCCTGTTGATATTATGCTTAATCCTCAAGGTGTTCCTTCTCGTATGAACTTAGGACAAATCCTTGAATTACATATGGGAATGGCTGCTAAAAAGTTAGGTGTTCATATTGCTACTCCAGTTTTCGATGGCGCTCATATTTCCGATATTGAAGAAATTATGGCTGAAGCTGGAATGGATAAAGATGGTAAAACTGTTCTATATGATGGACGTACAGGTGAACCATTTGATAACCGTATTTCTGTTGGTGTAATGTATATGATTAAATTACATCACATGGTTGATGATAAACTTCATGCCAGAAGTACAGGACCATACTCTTTAGTAACTCAACAGCCACTTGGAGGTAAAGCTCAATTTGGTGGTCAACGTTTCGGTGAGATGGAGGTTTGGGCTCTATATGCTTATGGTGCTGCCTATACTCTACAAGAAATGATGACTGTTAAATCAGACGATGTTGTTGGCCGTGTTAAAGTTTATGAATCTATTGTAAAAGGTGAAGAAATTAATCAAGCTGGAGTTCCTGAATCATTTAGAGTTTTAATGAAAGAGTTCCAAGCTTTAGGACTTGATATATCTATCATCAATGAAGATGGCGTTGCTTTAGGATTAAAACAAATAGAAGAAAATGATGATGATACAGAACCTTTAAATGAAGAGCTAAACATTAATAAAATAGATGATCCAAAGCCGGTAGAAACTGCCGCTGAAGCTGATATTAAAGATGATGATGAAGCTACCGAAGAAGATGACTTAGACGATTATGATGAGGAAGAGGATTTTCCTCTTGATGACCTAGATGAAATAGAAAATATTGAAGGAGATGATGAATAATGATGGAAGTAAATAAATTTGATGCCATAAGAATTGGTATCGCTTCTCCTGAAAAAATTCGCGAATGGTCTTATGGTGAAGTTAAAAAACCAGAAACGATTAACTATCGTACACTTCGTCCTGAACGTGATGGCTTGTTCTGTGAAAAAATCTTTGGACCAACTAAAGATTTTGAATGTGCCTGTGGAAAATACAAACGTGTTCGTTATAAAAATATCGTTTGTGACCGTTGTGGTGTCGAAGTAACAAAATCTAAAGTTAGACGTGAGAGAATGGGACATATTGAACTTGCTAGTCCTGTTTCTCACATCTGGTTTTTTAAAGGTGTACCATCAAGAATGGGACTTGTCCTTGATATGAGTCCAAGAGATCTAGAAGAGGTATTATACTTTGTTAGTTACGTTGTAATTGATAAAGGTAATGCTCCTCTTGAAAATAAACAAACTCTATCAGAAAAAGAATACCGTGCTTATTATGAAAAATATGGTAATGGCTTTAAAGTTGGTATGGGTGCTGAAGCTATTAAAGAGCTTCTTAAAAAAGTAGATTTAAAACACGATATTGATGAAATAAATAAAGAACTAGAAACTGCTCAAGGACAAAAAAGAACTAGACTTTTAAAAAGATTAGATGTTCTTGATGCTTTCTATCGTTCTAATCAAAAACCAGAATGGATGATTTTAGATTGTATTCCGGTAATACCACCTGAACTTCGTCCAATGATTCAATTAGATGGTGGTCGTTTTGCTACTAGTGACTTAAATGACTTATATCGTCGTGTTATAAATCGTAATAATCGTTTAAAGAAATTAATTGATTTAGGAGCTCCTAGTATCATTATTCAAAACGAAAAACGTATGCTTCAAGAAGCTGTAGATGCCTTATTTGATAATGGACGTCGTGGAAGAAGCGTTACAGGTGCTGGAAATCGTGCTTTAAAATCACTTTCAAGCATGTTAAAAGGTAAACAAGGACGTTTCCGTCAAAACTTATTAGGTAAACGTGTTGACTATTCTGGTCGTTCTGTTATCGTTGTTGGACCATCTCTTAAGATGTACCAATGTGGTATTCCTAAAGAAATGGCTCTTGAACTATTCAAACCACATGTTATTCATGGCTTAGTTGAACGTGATATCGCTCATAATATTAAAGCAGCTAAACGTTTAATTGAAAATCGTGATCCTGTTGTTTGGGACGTTGTTGAAGACGTAATTAAAGAACATCCTGTTCTTCTAAATAGAGCACCAACTCTTCACCGTTTAGGAATTCAAGCTTTTGAACCTATCCTTGTTGGTGGTAAAGCAATTAGACTGCATCCATTAGTATGTCCTGCTTTCAATGCCGATTTTGATGGTGATCAAATGGCTGTTCATGTTCCTTTATCTGAAGAAGCTCAAGCTGAAGCTAGAACCCTAATGTTAGGTTCAGGAAATATCTTAAAACCATCTGATGGAAAACCAATCGTTACTCCAGCTCAAGATATGGTTTTAGGTAATTACTATATCACTATGGAAAAAGCAGGAGAAGATGGTGAAGGTAGAGTATTCAAAGACTCTAAAGAAGCTTTAATGGCCTATGAAAGAAGAGAAATAACTCTTCACACTAGAATTGCCATCCCTGTTAATTCTTTCAAATATAAAGTCTTTACTGATAGTCAAAAAGGTAAATACTTAGTAACCACTGTTGGTAAGATTAAATTTAATGAAATCTTACCAGATTCCTTCCCATATATTAATGAACCAACTGATGATAATATTCAAAATATTACCCCTAATAAGTATTTCTTAAATAAAGGTGTTAATATAAAAGAAGAAATTAGTAAAATGCCTTTAGTTAAACCTTTTGCTAAAGGAACTCTTGAAAAAGTAATCGCTGGGGTCTTCAAACGTTATAAAACTACTGAAACTTCAGAAATGCTTGATAAAATGAAAGATTTAGGGTTCTACTACTCAACAATTGCTGGTATCACTATCTCTATGAGCGATGTTGTAACTAGTGAACATAAACAAGAATATATTGATGAAGGCCAAGCTTTGGTTAATAAAATTAATAAACAATATACAAGAGGTTTAATTACTGAAAGTGAACGTCATGAAAAAGTAATTGAAACATGGTATGGAGTTAAAGATAAAGTTCAAGCTGAACTTGAAGACATATCTGAAAAACAAGTTGATAATCCAATCTTCATCATGATGCATTCTAAAGCTCGTGGTAGTATTTCTCAGTTTACCCAAGTTGCTGGTATGCGTGGACTAATGCAAAAACCAAATGGAGATCCAATTGAGATTCCTGTAACCTCTAACTTTAAGGAAGGACTATCTGTATCAGAATTCTTTTTATCAACTCACTCTGCTCGTAAAGGTAGTGCTGATACTGCTTTGAAAACTGCAGACTCTGGTTACTTGACTCGTCGTCTTGTTGATGTATCACAAGATATAATCGTTAAAGAAGACGACTGTGGAACAGATCAAGGTGTTGTTGCCCGTGCCTTTATTAACGAAAAAACAGGTGCTGTTATTGAAAGCCTATATGATCGTATAGTTGGTCGTTATACTAGTAAAAAAGTAATTAATCCTGAAACAAAAGAGGTAATTGTTGACAAAGATGAATTTATTACGGAATCTATTGCCGATAAAATTATTTCTGCTGGTATTGAAGAGGTTGAAATCAGATCTATTCTTACATGTAATACCGAAAAAGGTGTTTGTCGTAAATGTTATGGTCGTAACCTTGCTACTGGTAATGTAGTAGAAATAGGTGAAGCGGTTGGAGTCATGGCTGCTCAATCTATTGGTGAACCAGGTACTCAGTTAACCATGCGTACTTTCCATACTGGTGGTGTTGCAGGTGGTGAAGATATTACTCAAGGTCTTCCACGTGTTCAAGAATTATTTGAAGCTAGAAACCCTAAAGGTAAAGCAACCATTGCGGAAATAGATGGTAAAGTAACAAAAATTGCTGAAGATCATGGTAAATTTAAGATTAGTATTACTAACAAAGTTGAAACTAAAGAACATGTTACTAACTATGGAGCTAAACTTTGTGTTGAAAAAGGTGATACTGTCTCATGTGGTGATAAATTAACTGAAGGAGCTATTTCACCAAAAGAATTACTAGATGTTACTGATCCAATAACAACTCAAGAATACATTTTAAAAGAAGTTCAAAATACTTATCGTTCTCAAGGTGTTGATATTGCTGATAAACATATCGAAATTATCGCTCGTCGTATGATTTCTAAGATTAGAATTATTGAAGGAGGAGATACCAAATTCCTCCCAGGCTCTCTAGTTAACTTTAGAGAATTTACAGAAGGAAATAAAGAAGTAATCATTACTGGTAAACGTCCTGCTACAGGCCGACCTGTTCTATTAGGTATTACCAAAGCCTCTCTAGAAACAGATTCCTTCTTATCAGCAGCTTCATTCCAAGAAACAACAAGAATTCTAACAGACGCCTCTATTCGTGGTAAAGTTGATCACTTAGAAGGTCTAAAAGAAAATGTTTTAATTGGTAAATTAATTCCTGCTGGTACGGGTTTAAAGAAATATCGTGATATTGATTACACCTTAGAAGATGAATTTAGTGATGAAGAACCTCTAGAAAAATTAGAAGAAGAATTTATGGAATAGCTTAGTCTATTCCTTTTCTTTTTGCTTAAATTATGTCAAATTTTATAAACTCTATTTCTTTTTTTCTTAACCTCTGCTAGAATAAGATAAGAAGGGATTGGTTAATATGCGTATAGGTGTTGATTTAGATGGTGTTCTAAATGATGTAGCTGAGTGGCATTTCGCTTGTGGCTCGAAATTCTGTCTAGAACATAATATTAACAGAGGTTTTAACGCTGCCGGTTATTATATGGAAGAACAATTCTTTTTAACAGCAGATGAAAACAGAGAATTTTGGCGTCAATATATTTTTGATCTTTTAATATCAATGCCGCCACGTCCATATGCTAGCGAAGTGATTCATCTCTTGCGCAAAGCTGGTCATAAAATAATAATTCTCTCTGCCCGTGACAACCAATATTTAACAAATCAATATGAAGGTATGATGGATTATTATGTTAAAAGTTGGCTTGCTAAAAATAATATTGAATATGATGACCTAATAATCAACAGCAAAAACAAGCGTGAAAAATGTTTAGAACTAGGATTTGATATTATGATTGAAGACAAAGCTAGTAATGTTAACAGTATTTCAAAAATTATCCCTGTTATGGTCTTTGATGCTCCATACAATCAAGGCTGTACTGGCTCTAACGTTATTAGAGTTTATTCATGGTATCAAGTCTATCAAGAAATACTTAATAAATTTGCCGCCATTGAATTAATTTAATAGGAGTTGATATTGTGGGTAAACTAAATAATAGGGGCTTTGGTATGGCCACAATGCTGGCATTTATTATCTTTTTTATCATCGTTTTAATTGCTATTATGGTCTTAGCATATGATAATGGAGTTGAAAAAGATTCACCAACTAAAGCCGTAGAAAGAAAAGACAATATGTTTGTCTCACCAAATGAAGAGGAGGAATAAAATGAAAAAAATTGCAATTAATGGATTTGGAAGAATAGGACGTTTAGCTTTAAGATTACTTATTGATAACCCTGATATGGAGGTAGTTGCTATTAATGACTTAACTGATGCCGAACAACTAGCTTATCTACTAAAATATGATACCTCACATCGTCGTTTTATCCCTGATGAGATTTCTTTTGAAGATGACTATCTTATCGTAAAAGATAAAAAAATTAAAGTTTATGCTGAAACTGATCCTACTAATTTACCATGGAAAGATCTTGGCATTGACTTAGTTTTAGAATGTACAGGCCGTTTCACAAGTGAAGAAAAAGCCATGGCTCATATTACTGCTGGAGCAAAAAAAGTTTTAATCTCTGCTCCTGCTAAAGGTAATATTAAAACAATCGTTTACAACGTTAACCATGACATTTTAGATGGCAGTGAACAAATCGTTTCTGCCGCTAGTTGTACTACTAACTGTCTAGCCCCTGTTCTAAAAGTAATGGATGATGTTTTTGGTATTAAACAAGGATATATGACAACAGTTCATGCTTATACTAACGACCAAGCTACTCTAGATGTTGCCCATAAAAAAGGAATTTACTCTCGTCGTGGTAGAGCTAGTGCTGCTAATATTGTCCCTGCCTCAACTGGCGCTGCTAGTGCTATTGGCAAAGTTCTACCTAATCTTGAAGGCAAAATGGAAGGAACGGCAATGCGTGTACCTGTTACAACTGGTTCTGTTGTTGATTTAGTTCTTAAACTAAAGAAAAACACAACTGTTGAAGAAATAAATGAAGCCCTAAAGAGTCATACCAATGAAACTCTAGGTTATACAACTGATCCAATCGTTTCTAGTGACACTATAGGTATGCATTATGGTAGCCTTGTTGACAGTTTACTTACCTCAATAAGTGAAGTTGATGGTGAACAACTAGTAAAAGTAGTCGCTTGGTATGATAACGAAATGAGTTATACTGCTCAATACATTAGAGTAGCTGCTTATCTTTTAAATCTATAACTATAAAGATGTGCTTATAACACGTCTTTTTTCTTTACCCACAATCTATAAAAATAACTAGTAACCTTGAAAAAATAATTAAAACAAGCTACAATTAGATAAAGGGAATAGTATAGACTATTCCTAAATAAAAAGGAGCCTGAAAATGAAACAAACAATTAAAAATATCGATATTAAAAATAAAAAAGTAATTATTAGATGTGACTTTAATGTCCCTTTAAAAGATGGACAAATAACAGATGATACGAGGATTGTAAAAAGCCTCCCAACAATCAAATATGCATTAGAAAATAATGCTAAAATAATATTAATGTCCCATTTAGGACGAGTTAAAACTGAAGAAGATAAAGTAAAAAACAATTTAGAGCCTGTTGCTAAAAGACTAAGCGAATTATTATCACAACCTGTAACCTTTATAAATGAAACAAGAGGAGAAGCTTTAGAGACTGCCATCGCTAAGATGCAACCTAAAGATATAATTCTTATGCAAAATACAAGATATGAAGATTTAGATGGTAAAAAAGAAAGTAATTGTGATATGGATCTTGCTAAATATTGGGCTAGCTTAGGTGATATCTTTATAAACGATGCCTTTGGAACTCTTCATCGTGCTCATGCTTCAAATGTCGGTATTAGTACGTATTTACCTAGTGCTATCGGATTACTAGTTGAACAAGAGCTAACTGCTTTATCTTACCTTTTTGATCCTGACAAACCATTTATTATAATATTAGGTGGAGCTAAAGTTAGTGATAAAATTGGTCTAATTAAAAATTTAGTTTCTAAATGTGATAAAATCTTAATAGGTGGTGGCATGGCCTTTACCTTCTTAAAAGCTGAAGGATTTAATGTTGGTACCTCCCTTCTAGATGAAGAATCACTTGCATTCTGTAAAGAAATAATAAATACTAATCCCGATAAAATAATCTTACCTGTTGATGTTGTTTGTAATAATAGTTATGCTGATGAAAAAGGAACTATAAAAGATATAACAGAACTAACTGATCAAGAAATGGGACTAGATATTGGACCAAAAACTGTTAATATCTTTAAAAATAACTTAAGTACTGCCAAAACTGTTCTCTGGAATGGCCCTTTAGGAGTCTATGAGTTTAAAAACTATATCAAAGGAACCAATGATATTTTAACCTATCTAACAGAATCAAAAGCGAAAACAGTCCTAGGTGGTGGAGATATTGTCGCTGCTGCTAGCAGTTGTCAAGTTACAGATAAACTATATCATATTTCAACAGGAGGAGGAGCTACTCTAGAATTCTTAGAAGGTAAAGAACTACCAGGACTAAAAAATATTAAAGAGGCATAAAATGGAGAAGGTTGAATTATTAAATCCTTATGATGATAGACAATTAGAAAGTTTTAATGACTTTTGCCTCTATAACGACCTTCCAAATCTGGCTAAATCTTTACAAGAAAAGACCAAGAGTCAAACAGAACAAGATTATTTTCGCTCTTTACAGCTATCCTATGTAACTGACAGCTATCTCTTAGAAATAAAAGATAAAAAAGTAACAGATTACTGCTATATTCATAGTGAAAAAGATACTAAAAAGGCGATAATAACTTATCCTGAACTTTTAAAGGGTCATCATCATAAACAATTTCTTAAAGAAAGTATCGCTTATGTTTTAAATGATTTAAATATGGAAGAGTTGTTTTTAACCATTCCTACTGAGGATATAACTATAAATAAAGCCTTTACAAGTTTAGGTTATCTTCCTATAGATCAAGAAGACTCTTTAACAGCCTATTTTCTTTCAAAAGATGAAAAAATAAAAACTAATATTAAATAATTGTAAGTATAATTAAGAAAGGAGCTTAATATGAGAGTAGGGTTATTTACTGATGCATATCCACCATTTGTTAATGGAGTAAGTACAAGTGTTGAAACCTTAAAACATGCTTTAGAACAACAAGGTCATACTGTATATATAGTAACTGTTGGACAAGATGCCAAAACTTATAATTACGATGAAGAGGAGAAAGTATTACGAATACCTGGTATTCCTTTAGGTATCTATGATTATCGTATGTCAAGTTTTTATCCTTTAAAAGTTATTAATAAAATTAAAGCTTGGAACTTAGATATAATTCATTCACATACCGAATTAAGTATGGGTATTTTTGCTCGTCTTATCGCTAAACAATATAATATTCCCCTTGTTCATACTTACCACACTATGTATAAAGATTATACTTGGTATGTTTCTAGAAATATAAAATTCTTTGATCTAGGATGTAAGAAAGCTGTTGAATACTTAAGTAAATTCTATTGTGATAACACTGCTGATGCCTTTATTGTTCCTACTTTAAAAACCTATCATCTCTTTCGTGATGAATATCATTATGATAAAGAAATCTATGTTGTTCCAACAGGAGTTGATGCTAGTAGATTTTATAAAGAAAATGGCTCTAAATTAAAAATAGCTAAACTAAGAAGAGAATATGGTTATAAACATAAAGACTTTGTTCTTTTATATGTAGGAAGACTTGCTCAAGAAAAAAATGTTCCTTTCTTATTTGATGTAGTTGAAAAAGCTAGAAAGAAAAACTCCAACATTAAATTATTAGTTGTTGGTTATGGTCCTGATGAAGAAAAGTATCGGAAAATGGTAAAAGATAAAAACTTAGACGAGGTAATTAAATTTACTGGCAAAGTTCCATGGCAAGAGATGCCTAGCTATTATCAATTAGCCAGTGCTTTCATTACAGCCTCTGTTACTGAAACCCAAGGTCTTACTGTTATTGAAGCCTTAGCTGCCTCATTACCAGTTATTTGTATAGATGATCCTGCTTTTAGAAGCGCTGTTGATGATAATTATAATGGTCGAATCTTTAAGACTCAAGATGAATGTGTTGATATTATTGTCTCTCTTGCTTCTAATCCTAAGGAGCTAGCTAGTCTTAGTTCTAAAGCTTTCCCATCTATTAAAAAATTCACCCTAGAACAATTTGCTAATAGTGTAATAGAAGTATATAAAGCTGCTACTATAAATCATCAAAAGAAACAAAGCTTACCAAATAGAATTATTAACAAAATAAAAAGTATCTGGAAAGGAGATAAATCATGATTATTGCTCTAAATCATAAAAGTAATTTTACTAAAGAAGAATTTCTAAGCTACTTAACTAATTATAAAGCCCTTAATAGTTACAACCATGATTTACTACTATTTCCTTCCTCTTGCTATTTCCCACTTATTACAAATACAATCTTTGGCTCTCAAGATGTAAGTTGTTATCAAGAAGGTTCATATACTGGAGAAATATCAGCTAAAGCTATAAAATCTTTAGGAGCTACTTACACTCTAATTAATCATAGTGAAAGACTAACTAAATTAAATGAGACCTTAGATATAAGTAAAAAGAAACTGGAGCAAGCTCTATCTAATAATCTTATTCCTATAATCTGTATTGGAGATACAAAAGAAGAACATGATGCTGGGACCTATGTTGAAAAGATAAAAAAAGATTTAGACTATCTCTTAGAAGACATTGATAAATCTAAAGAATTTATTATCGCATATGAACCTATTTTTGCTATCGGTACAGGTCTAATACCCACTAATGAAGACATTGAAAAAGTTACAACCATGTTAAAAGATACCTACCATAAGCAAGTTCTTTATGGTGGTAGTGCCAATGAAGAAAATATTGAAACTCTAAAACAACTTAAAAATATTGATGGCTTTCTTTTAGGAGGCATTTCTCTAAAATTACCTTCTTTACAAGAACTATTAAACAAATTATAATACTCATACAAGAGGAGATGAAATTATGCTAAATAGTAATGATTTAGTAAAAATTAGAGAAGATGTGCTTAAAGAATATTATGAAAAATATACTGTAGAAGAATATTTATATAACAATGCAAAAGAATATCTTGATAATGTATCAAAGATATTTGCAGAAAAAGCCAAATATGATATAGAAAGTACTGAAATAATATGCTGTGGCTTTGGAAGAATGCTAACTACAGAAAATAAAGAAATATCGAAACTTTTCTGTAATCAAGTATCGTCTAAAGAGTCAAAAAATTTTAAGACTGAATATATAGATGAAATATCAAACGGAGAAGATCCAATTTTCTATTTTGATTATTATGAAAAAAAAATTCTTTACAAGAATTCCCTATTTAAAAGATCTTGTTGAAACAGAAGGATATCAATTTGACGCTAGTTTTAGTAGTAACGATTATGAAATAGAAGCGGAATTTACTATTACAGCAACAGTACCTAAATTAGAGCTACCTAAGTCTAAAGTTTTTTACTAAAAGAAAGTGAAAACTTTTTTCTTTACTTAATTATTAAGACAACATATAATAGTTTCAAGGAGTGGTTATGTTGAATAAAGATTATGCACAAATTTATGCCAAAATGGTTTTAAATGAAATTAAAAATATTGTAAGAAATAATTATATGAAAATTGAAGGAGAAAAGGCAAAAGAGGTCGACTTTAAATTAGAAGAAACTATAAAAGAATTAACATTTGAAGAAAATGGTAATATGACAAATGCGTTATTTTCTAATGATACAAAAACTCAAAATAGGGGAGTTTGTACTTTAGTATTATATTATGCTGCTTTATATAATGATAATGTTGATTTATTAAAAGAACTTTTAGATCAAGAATTTAATTTTGGCAATCATGAACGAAATCTAAATATAAGTGTATTAGATAGAAGGATATCATCCAAATTTGCTAGAGATAGAGATGATTATATTAAACTAGTTAAAGATCAAGGAGAGTCGTTTAATAATTTCTATAATGCTTTGTTTTATTATGATGGCTTAGAAAATGAGCGATTTTATATAGATAAGTTTACAAGTATTATGAAAAAAGCAATTCCATCATTAGATAATGATAAGAAAATAACACCATTTGAAAGAGTGAATTCTTCAACTATTCTTAAAGTTTTAAAAAATTTTGATGAGGAAGCAATTCTAAATGCAAGTCTTGATCAAAGAAATTATTTTTTTAATAGTTTTTTATTTGGTAAAGATTTTATAACTAATGATGACAAAGAAAAACTTAATTGTCTATTGAAAAATACAAATGTTTCTAACTTTATTTTTTATGCAGGAGATTTTCTTTCATCATTTACACTAGAGGAAATTGTTACAATTGATGAGAGACTAAAAAATGACTTTGCTTTATTGAATGAATTATTTGAGAAACGAGAAGATAGAGAATATTGTCTAGAAAAGTTACAAGATACATTGAAGAGTAAAGATAATTCCGAGGAACAAAAAGCTCCAAAAAAGAAAAAATTTTCTTTGTCAAAAAAATCTAATAGTTAGGTCTTCTGTCCATCATAATAAGACGGAGTCTAAATTTATCGGAAAGATTATTTAATAGTTGATAATGCTGTATAAAGCTTTGGAAACATTAGAATT